>JBMOFX010000110.1:0-8910 GCA_049318665.1 Ilumatobacteraceae bacterium
GCACCACAACATCCACTTCGGCCACGACTGGGACGGCTCGTTCAAGGCGCTCATCGACGACGGTGTGCGGATGCCCGACCCATCGCTGTTGGTCACGCTGCACAGCCTCGACGACCCCTCGCTGGCGCCGCCCGGTTGCAGCAGCATCTACGTGCTTGAGCCGACACCCAACCTCGACGGGAAGATCGACTGGAGCCGTGAGCGCGACCGGATCATGTCGTCGGTCCGTAGCCGCGTCGCGCAGCTCGGTTACCCGACCGACGTCGTGGTCGAGCGCATCTACGACCCGCTCGACTGGGAGGCGCTGGGGATGGAGCGAGGCACCCCGTTCGCGCTTGCGCACACGTTCCTGCAAACCGGCCCGTTCCGACCGAACAACATCGACAAGCGGGTGCCGGGTCTGGTGTTCACCGGATCGTCGACCCTCCCTGGTGTGGGGGTGCCGATGGTGCTCGTGTCGGGCAAGTTGGCGGCCGAGCGGGTGCAGCAGTACGCCGAGGCACGCCGTTGACCGGGGCGACCGTGTCGGTGACGCTGGAGGAGAGCTACGCGCGCTGCCGCGAGCTCAACAAGCGCTACGGCACCACGTACTACTGGAGCACGAAGGTGCTGCCGAGGGTGAAGCAGCATCACGTCTGGGCGCTGTACGCGTTCTGCCGCTACGCCGACGACATCGTCGACGACATGGGTCCGGCCCCGGTCGAGCAGCGTGCCCAGGCACTCGCCGACTTCGGTGATCGCTTCTTCGCCGACGTCGCGCGAGGTGCGTCCGACGACCCGGTGCTGAAGGCGGTCGTGCACACCGTCAAGGCGTTCGACATCGATCTCGACTGCTTCCGTCGCTTCCTTCGTTCGATGACGATGGATCTCACGGTCGCCAGTTACGAGACGTGGGACGACCTGCGCGGTTACATGGACGGTTCAGCCGCGGTCATCGGCGAGATGATGCTGCCGATCCTCGAGCCGCTCCGTCCGGAGGCCAAGCAGCACGCACGCGACCTGGGTGACGCGTTCCAGCTCACCAACTTCCTGCGCGACATCGACGAAGACCTCGACCGCGGTCGGCAGTACGTGCCGCAGGAGGATCTGCGCCGCTTCGGCGTCGACCTCGCCGACCGTCGCGCGACGCCGCAGTTCGTGCAGTTGATGCAGTTCGAGATCGCGCGTTGCCGCGAGCTCTACGCGTCGGCCGACCTCGGTCTCGACATGCTGCCGCCGCAGTCGGCGCGCTGCATTGGCGCCGCGCGCGTCCTCTACGGACGGATCCTCGAGAAGATCGAGGCGCAGGGTTACGACGTCTTCGCGAAGCGGGCGCGCGTGTCGACGGCGGAGAAGGCGGCCATGGTCGCCAAGCTCATGCTGCCCACCCGTCGATGAGGTCGTGGACCCGGGCGATCCCGCCTGCGGTGACGCTCGCCGGCATGATCGCCACGCCCCTTGCTCGCCGCGGCGGCCCGGTGCGCCGAGCGCTCAGCACCGTGGTGGTGAGCAGCCTGTTCGCCACCACCGCAGCGGCCGCGCAGCGCCGTTGGGGCACCCAACGAACGGCCATCGCGGCCGGCACGATCGCCGGTGCGACCGCTGCCGTCGAGCACATCGGTACCAGCACCGGGTTTCCGTTCGGTCGCTACGCATACACGGGTGCGCTCCGACCGCAGGTGGTCGGTGTCCCGGCCATCGTGCCGCTCGCCTGGTTCGCGATGGCGGTACCGGCGCGCGAAGCGGCGCACAGCGCGCTCGGCTCACATTCCAACCGTGTGTCGCGGGTGATGCTCGGGGCGGTGGCGCTGACCGCGTGGGACCTGTTCCTCGATCCGCAGATGGTGGGCGAGGGGTACTGGGGTTGGGCGCGCCGCGGTCGGTATCGCGGCATCCCGCTCACGAACTTTCTCGGCTGGCTCCTCACCGGTATCGGTGTGATGACGGTGCTCGAGGTGACGTTGCCTGCCGACACGCGCGCCGACGAGACCCTGGTGGCCGAGTACGGCGTGATGGCGGTGATGGAGACCGTCGGCTTCGCGGCCTTCTTCCGTGACCGCCTGGTCGCGGTAACCGGCGGGCTCGCGATGCTGCCCATCGCGGTGGCAGCTGCGGTGCCGTTGACGCGGTGGCGGACACGTGGCTGACCGTTCGGCGCTCGACGCCATCGTCGTCGGCGGTGGCGTCGGCGGGCTGGCGACGGCGATCCGGCTTCGTGCCGCGGGCCACCGGGTGACGGTGCTCGAACGCAACGCAGTGGCGGGTGGCAAGCTCGCGGTTCTCGAACGCGACGGGTTCGTGTTCGACGTCGGACCGTCGCTCGTCACGTTGCCGCACGTCTACGACGAACTGTTCCGTTGTGCGGGCACGACGCTTGCCGACGAGGTCGATCTCCGCAGACTCGATCCGCAGTTCGGATATCGCTGGCGCGACGGCCGAAGCCTGACGATGCGCGACGACGGCTGCGACGAGCCGGGCTACCGCGCGTTCGTCGAGCACGGCCGGCAGATCTGGGACATCAGCGAGCGCACGTTCTTCGCGGGCCCGATGGGTTCGCCGTTCGCGATGGCGCGTCGTATGCGCAGCCCGCTCGACCTCCCACGCATCGACCCGTTGCGAACACTCGACGCATCGGCGCGCCGGTTCTTCACCGACGAGCACATGGTCCAGTGGGCAGGTCGATACGCGACCTATTCGGGGTCGTCGCCGTACCGGGCACCGGCGACGCTCGGGTGTATCGCACACGTCGAGCGCGAGTACGGCTGCTGGTACCCGATCGGCGGGTTGGGTGCGCTGCGTGACGCATTCGTGCGCGTCGCCGAGCGGATCGGGGTCGAGATCGAGTGCTCGACCGAGGTGCAGTCGATCACCGCCGGTGCCGCGGTCGACGGTGTCACGCTCGCCGATGGCACCTGGCGTCGTGCCGACGTCGTGGTGGCCAACGCCGACGCCGAGCACCTGTACCGCGACCTGCTTCCCGATGCGTCGGCCCTGCGCACGGTGCGCCGTGCCCACCCGTCGACGAGTGGGTTCGTGATCGTGGCCGGTGTGCGCGGAGCGACGCCGGGCATCGAGCACCACACGATCTGGTTCAGCGGCGATGGTCGCCGCGAGTTCGACCAGATCGCGGCCGGTCGGCTCGCCGATGAGCCCACGGTCTATGCGTGCGTCAGTTCGCGCACCGATGCCAGCCAGGCACCCGCCGGACACGAGAACTGGTTCCTGTTGGTCAACACGCCCGCGGGTGTGGACGTCGATCGAGACGCCTACACCGAGGTGGTGCTCCGCACGCTCGAACAGCACGGCGTCACGTTGCGCGATCGGTTGCTGTTCACCGAGACGATCACGCCGCATGATCTCGCAGCCCGTTACCGCGCCCCCGGTGGTGCGATCTACGGCACCTCCTCCGACGGTCGGCGTGCGGCGTTCGTCCGGCCCGCCAATCGGGGCGCGCGCCGCGGGCTCTACCTCGTCGGTGGGAGCAGCCACCCCGGTGGCGGGCTGCCGCTGGTGACGATGAGCGCCCGCATCGTGGCCGACATGGTGCAGGACGACCACCGATGAGGCGGGCGTTGCGATGGGTGCTCGACCATCCGGTCCTCGTGGTTCGTCTGGCTGCTGCCGCAGTGGCGCTTGGGCGGATCGCGGGCGCGGCGCGTCGTCGGCCACCGCTCGTGGCGGGAGCCGACGTTGCCGGCCCCCGACTGCTCGACGAGCCGGTCACGATCAGCGTCGTCGTTCCGGCGCGTGACGAGGCCGAACGGATCGGCCCGCTGCTCGCCGCCGTCGTCGGGGCGCCCGGGGTGGGCGAGGTGATCGTCGTCGACGACCAGAGCACCGACGCCACCGTCGCCGTGACCGAGGCAGCGGGGGCGACCGTGGTGCCCGGCGCGCCGTTGCCGCCCGGCTGGGCCGGGAAGGCGTGGGCGCTGCAGCAGGGGATCGAGCGGGCGACCGGCGCGTGGATCGTCACCCTCGACGCCGACACCCGACCCTCATCGGAGCTCCCGCTCGCCTTGGTGAGCCGCGCGCGCAGCGACGGACTTCGGTTCGTCACCGTCGGCGGCCGCTTCGACTGTCCGACGGCGGGCGCCCGCTGGCTGCACCCCGCGATGCTCACCACGCTCGTCTATCGATTCGGCCCGGCCGGTCGGGCGGGCTACGTGCCGCCGCATCGCCAGTTGGCGAACGGGCAGTGCATGGCGTTCGAGCGACATGGCTTCCTCGATACCGGCGGGATGGAGCCCGTCGCGGCTGAGGTGGTGGAGGACGTCGCTCTCGCCAGGTCGCTGGCCACACGGGGTTGGCCGGTCGCGATGCTCGACGGGCCCTCGCTGCTGACCACGCGCATGTACGAGTCGCTCGGGGAGACCTGGCGGGGATGGGGGCGTTCGATCGCGCTCCCCGGTGTCGAGCCGACGTGGCGACAGGTGCTCGATCTGCTCGTGGTGGTGAGTGCCCAGGCGCTGCCGCTCCCGCGGTTGCTGCTCGGCCGCGGCGACCCGCTCGACGCCGCGCTGCTCCTCGTGAGGCTCGGCACGCTCGCCGGCACGGCACAGGCGTACGAGTACCCCGATGCCGCGTACTGGCTGTCACCACTGGCCGACATGCCAGCC
This sequence comes from Ilumatobacteraceae bacterium, assembly GCA_049318665.1. GTDB lineage: Bacteria > Actinomycetota > Acidimicrobiia > Acidimicrobiales > Ilumatobacteraceae > VFMC01. The sequence goes on from JBMOFX010000110.1 coordinate 4,596, forward strand.
GCCGTGGCGCTTGCGGGCGGGATCGTCAGACGGCGTCAGCGCTGGCGGGGTCGCTCCTACGGCTGAACGCCGCTTGCGCGAACCGCACGCCGATCAGCGTCATCAGACATCCGGTCGCTGCCGTGCGATAGGGCCCGTCGACGACGAGCTGCACGACCGGGAACGCGAACACGCCCACGCGTGCACCCCATGCGAACGAGTGGGCGGCCGTCACCACGACCACCAGCGCGATGCACACGAGCCCGGTGATCGGCGACAGCACGCACACGGCGCCCGCGAACGTGAGGATGCTGCGCCCGCCGCGGAAGCCGGCGAAGACCGGCCACGCATGGCCCACCATCGCCGCGAATGCCGCGACGTAGCCGATCCACCAGTCACCCGGCGTCGCGACCGCGACGCCGATGCCGGCGGCCACCGCGCCCTTCAGCAGGTCGCCGATGAACACCGGCACCGCCGCCCGTCGACCGATCGTCTCCTTCGCATTCCAGTACCCCGGGTTGCGATCACCGACGGTGCGCAGGTCGCGCCGTGTGGCGAGTTGCGCAACCGGGATCGAGCCGAGCAGGTATCCGGCGATGACCGCGACGACCACGGCCTGCGTGGTGCTCATCGTTCGAGTACCTCCGCGCGAGCCGTGATGTCTTCGACGACGTTCCACCAGCGAGTGGTACCGCTCGCCTTCCACGCCTTCTCGATGAGGCCGCCCGCCGTGCCTGCCGAAGCCACCGCGTCACGCGAGGAGGCAACGCACACATGGAGGTCGTCGACGAACCGCACATCGAGGCCTGCCGCCGTGAGTCGGTCGAGCGGCATCGAGTCGACCGGGCGCCTGAGGAACGTGACCGAACACCGGTGTGCCTCCGGGTCGAGGCCGGCGAAGGGGTGCCGATCGACGAGCGCACGCAGTTCGGCGGCGGTGCGGACCATCGCGTCGGCGCGCTTCATCCCCGCCGCGACGAGCTGCTCCTCGAGCGCGGCCACCACGAGCTCGCGCGTGCCGGTCGCCTCGAAGAACAGGTTGCCGCTCTGGAGATGCGTCGAGATGTCTCGTGCACCGCTCAGCGCGACGATCTCGGTGAGTCGTGCGGAGGTCACGCGGTTGGCGGTTCCCACGTTGATCGCTCGCAGCATCGCCACCCAGCGCTCGCCCATGAGGTGTCACGTTACGGCACTGCCTGGCATGCTGAGTCGGTGTCCGGAATCGCATCGTTCCACCTCGTGCGTCAGCACGGCGTACTCGGTCCGATGGCCCGACTCGGAACCGATCGCGTGCATCTCCGCTCGGTTCCTGGGCTTCGGTTCTGGCGGTTGCTCGGTACAGGTGCTGGCAGCGACACCGGTCCGGGAGCGGATCTCCATCGCACGGCCCTGTTCGCAGTGTGGGATGAACCGTCGTCGCTCGACGCGTTCGAGGAGTCGATGGCGTCGCGCTGGTCGGCAGCCGAGGAGTCGTGGCACGTGCGGTTGCGGGGTCGTGGCGGACACGGCACGTGGCGGGGGTTCGACGTGCTCGGCGCGATCGAACCGGCATCGTCGCCCGATGGGCCCGTGGCGATGATCACGCGAGCCGACGTGAAGCTGTCGTCGTGGCGGCCGTTCCGTGCCGCGGGCCGGCCGGTGAGCATCGAGCTCCAGTCGGCAGACGGGTTGCTCGACGTGGTGGGCATCGGCGAGGCGCCGGTCGGTCGCCTCGGCACGTTCAGCCTGTGGCGCGATCTCGACGCGATGCGGGCCTACGCGTATCGGTTGCCCGAACACCAGGCGGTCGTGCAGCGAACGCGAGCGGAGGGCTGGTACGGCGAGGAGCTGTTTGCCCGGTTCGAGCCCTACGGCTCGCGAGGCACGTGGGACGGCCGCGACCCGCTGCGCACCGGCAGCAGCATGCCGTAGGGCGCAGCGTTGCGTTCGTGGTGCACGCGGTGCGACGCCGCGAGCCACTCCAAGACGGGGATACGCCGGCCACGGAACAGCGGGAGCCGTTGGTGGATGTAGAGGTCGTGCACGATCGCGTATGTGGCGCCGTATGCCGTGATACCGATGCCCACGGGAACGAGCACCTCGAATCCGGCAACGTTGAAGCCGAGCGCGAACCCGATGAGGACAACGCTCGCGAACATCACCGGGAACCAGTCGTTCGCCTCCCAGCGGGGCTGCTGGCCGGGACGCAACCGACGATGATGACTTCGGTGCAGTCGCCGACCGACCCCGTGCATCACCCAGCGATGCGCCGCTGCAGTGAGCGGCTCCATCGCGAGAAAGCTCACCAGGGCGATGGCGACGGCACTCACGATGGCGACGATATCGCCACTGCCGTCACTCACGCATAGAGCGTGAGCGCTTCGGCGATCGACGCGCTCGTGGTGACGCCGATTTCGTCGACAACGGCGGCGAGCCACGGCGGCTTCACCATCGCCGCCACGGCGATCGGTTCGTCGAGGCCCGATCCGTCGAGGGCAAGGCGCACGAAGAGCGTTGCGTAGTCCGGCGGCCGCAGATCACGCGAGAGTTCGAACAGCGCGTACGGATCTGGCGGGAGGGCGCGAGGCGGCAGTGACACGAAGCTCTGCGAGGTCGGACCGATCGCGCCACCGGCGAGGCCGGGCCCGTCGCCGATGACGGCACCGTGCACCTCGCTCGCTCGTGCGCCCGCGAGCAGCAGTGCGATGTAGCCGCCAAGGCCGCGCCCGACCACGGTGATCCGGCCGTCCGGCGAGGCGGCGACCAGGTGGGCGAGCGCGATGTCGGCGTCGGCCAGCAAGATCTCCGCGCTGTACCCGCCGCCCGAGGGCACGGTCGATGCGCCGTGCCCGGTGAAGTCGAGCGCGTGGATCGCGCCGGGCCACGCCTCGACCCAGGGTTGCACGGTGCTCGGTGACGCCTCGCCGAGCCCGTGGAGCAGCAGCAACGGGCGCGCATCGACGTCGGTGGCGTGACGCAGCGAGTGCAGCGCGAGCTGCAGCCGGTTGTGGGTGAGCATCGTCGGCGCCGTCATCGCGACCCGCCGATGAACTCGAGCACCATCTCGGCCACGAGGTCGGGTTGCTCGATGTGGACGAAGTGCCCGACGTCCTCGAGCACCTCGCATCTGCCACCGGGCGGCAGGTAGGGGTAGACGTGGTGAGGCAGCGTGCCCCATCCCATCTCCTCCTGCACGCGGCCGAGGATCCCGAGAAACGGCATGGGCAGACCCGGCAGCCGGGTGATCGTCCACTCGGGTCGCCACGGGCCGAACCCACCGAAGCGCATCGACGGGTCGATCTTCCAGCGCCACCCGTCGTCACTCTCGAACGCGCCGACGGTCACGAGGTGACGCAACCATTCGAACGGCAGTCGCGGGTTCATCCGGCCGCGGCGCATCGCGAGCTCGTCGATGGTGCCGGGCTTGCGCGTCGAGCTGGCAGTGGAGCGTCGATGGTCGAGCCAGCCGGTGATCTCGCCTGCCGCCATCCGGGTGCGCTCGTGCTCGCTCGAGTCGGGGATGCGCCGCTTGTAGGGGATCCCGTCGAGGTTGACGAGGTGGGTGAAGCGGAACGGTTGTGCGTCGGCGAGCTGGATCATCAGCGAGCCGCCCTTCGAGTGACCGAGCACCGGTGCGGGCCGCTGCGTGACGGAGTCCATCACCGCCATCGCGTCGCGCAGATCGCCATCCCACGAGTAGAGCGGGGCGTGCTCGCTGTCACCGTGGCCGCGTTGATCCCATGACACGACCCGCCATCCGGCCGCGGCCAGCTTCGGGGCGAACACGTCGTAGGTGCGGGCGAAGTCGAATCCGCCATGGACGACGAACAGCGGGTCGGCGGATTCGTCGCCCCATTCGTGGATCGCAAGGCGCACGCCACCGGCATCGAGGTCGTACTCGCGATCGGGGGTCACGGCGTCGTCGGGCATCGAGGGCATCCGGGCGACCCTAGCGAGAGCGGGCCCGAGGGCCGGTTGTCGAGACGCTCAACTACGCTCACCGCAATGCGTCGCGCCGGCCTCCTCGTGCTCACCGCGCTGATCGTCGCAGTGCCCGTCGCCGTGTCGTGCGGCGGAGGCGACGGTGCGAGCGATGCCGATCAGACCCTGCCACCGATCGCAACGACGACGAGTTCGACGATCCTCATCACCACCACGACTGCGTGGGTGCCCGTCACCTACGTCATCCAACGTGGTGATTCGCTGCGGTCGATTGCCGACCAGTTCCAGACGTCGCTCGACAAGTTGGCGATTCTCAATGGGATCACCAACCGAAACGACATCAAGGCCGGCGAAGTGCTCGACATCCCGCCGCCCACCGTGCCGGCTGGCGCAGGCACGTCCTCGACGACCTCGA
>JBMOFX010000111.1:0-8652 GCA_049318665.1 Ilumatobacteraceae bacterium
AGTACGACGAAGTGTGGGCCGCCGCCGGCACGTGGAACGACGTGTTCGGCATCGAACCGCACCGGCTGGTCGAAGCCAGCGAAGGTCTCGTCACCGACCTGAAGAAGGGCTGAACGCCGAGACGCTCGTGGCGCGGCGATGCGCTCGTCAGTCGCCGCCGTCGTACACGCAGAACGCGTTCCCTTGAGGATCGGCGAGGACGGTGTGGTCGTCGTAGACGGCCTCGACGGAGGCTCCGAGCGAGACCAATCGCGCGACGTCGGACCGGCGGTCGTGCGTGGAGAGGTCGAGGTGCAGTCGGTTCTTGCCGTTCGTCGACCCTTCGACCTCCTGGAAACACAATGAACCAATGGGGCCGTCCACCATGACGACCGGATCGGTCTCGGGTGTCAATCCGAGCCCCGCGAGACGTTCGATCTCGACCTGGTCGTACGGTCGGATCTCGAAGTCGTCGAGCGCTGCGGCCCAGAACCGCGCCAGTCGCGGAGCGTTGTGGCAGTCGAAGACGATGTCCTTGAGTTTCGTCATCCCAACAGTCTTCCTTCTCATGGCGTCGGGGTCGTTCCTTGCGATTCGTGTTCGCGGGCAGTTAGATGGCGCACATGAGCACGCCCGCCGATTCTGTGGAGTTCACCGCAGTCCTGTGGGCCGCGCCCGAGGGAGGGTTCAGCGCGCTGAACCCCGAGACGGGGACGACCTCGGAGGGTGAGACTCAGGACGAGGCGCTGCGCAACCTGGCGGAGGCCACCGCGCTCTACCTCGAAGAATTCCCTTTGCCGCTCGGTGAGCGGCCAGTGATCACCACGTTCCACATCGCTGACGTTGCCTGAGCTCCCGCACGTTTCGGGCGCGGAGGCTGTCCGTGCCTTGGAGCGCCTCGGCTTCGTCGTCGTCCGTCAGCGGGGGAGTCACGTGATGTTGCGACGCGGTCCCGCAGGCGGCGTTGTGCCACTCCATCGTGAGATCAAGCGAGGCACCCTCGGCGGCATCCTTCGCCAGGCAGGGGTTGAGGCGGACGCGTTCATCGAGGCGCTCAGCCACTGACGGCTTCACAAGCCAACGACGGCGTGGCGCCGTTCGGCCACACGACCCATCTGCGAGTGTTCATCGACCCCGACCTGATGCAGTACGACGAAGTGTGGGCCGCCGCCGGCACGTGGAACGACGTGTTCGCACTCGAACCACGCCAGCTGGTCGAGGCCAGTGAAGGCCTGGTCACCGACCTGAAACGGAGCTGAATGTCATCGCAGCGGACGCTGCAGGACGGCCACACCCGATGGAAACGTCGGCGCGCTGATGAGCCGGTGATCGTCGGTGAGGAGGGCCGCGCCGAGCCGCTCTGCGAGGGCCACGTAGACGGCGTCGGCCGCGGACATGTTGTGGCGACGCGACCATGCCGTCAGAACCAGCGGCGCAACGGCCGCTTGGCGAAGGTGCCAACGACAGAGGCGGTCGACGGCGAGGTCCGCTCTGTCGGGACTGATGGTGCGGGCGATGACCGATTGGTGCCGAAGCACGCCAAGCACTTCCACGTAGAAGTGCTGTGGCACCCAGAGCTCGGCGTCGTTGGGCAGGAGACGGGCGAGCGCCCGGCCGCGTGCGGTTGCCGTGACGATCTCAGCGCCGGCGGAGGCGTCGATGACGACGCGGGTCACTGCGTGGCGTCTCGGAGCTCGCGGAGGATCTCGGCTGCATGCAGCGATTCGGGTGACGGCTCGACCGGCGAGGCGAGAACCTCGTCGATGACCTGGCGGCCCGCCGCTGCGGAGCAGTCCTCGTCGGGGTTCACCACCACGATGGCGGGTCCCAGGTCGTCGGCGCGTCGAGCCATGAGAACAGGCTAACTCCGGGGTGTGACGAGGTTCGGCCGAGTTCGGCGGGTTACCAATCGCTCGCGGTGGACGAGACGGTTGGTCGAGGCAAGCGACGGCCTAGTCACCGACCTCAAGCGGTCGTGAACCGGTTGGCCACGCACTGGAAGTCGCTACTCGCTGCCATGCCCGGGGCGAAACACTCCGAGATGGTCGCGATGCTGAAATCCGACCATGCGATGGGTCACGGCCACGCCAATGCGATCGTGGCTCACTATCGAGCAGAGCACGGTCTGTGACCTGGTGAGCTCAACCAGCTGGTCGAGGCCAGCAAAGGCCTCGCGCTGATCGCACGAGAGGTTTGACGTCACTCGTTGTCAGGGGTGAGGCGAAGTCCGAGCGAGGTCACGACATCGTCGGAGTATCCGAGACTCTCGTAGAAGCGAACGGCCGACTCGTTGCCGGCTCTCACCCAAGGACCAGATGGCGTTGCCCTACCTCGAGTCGCTCCGAGACGAACTCAGCGGCCGCTGAGCGCGGGGCTGGCAAGCCATCGGCGGCGTGGCGCCGTTCAACGGTGCGATGAGCTCGTCACGCGGGCTCGTCGCGGGTGAGCACGAGGCTGACGCCCGATTCGAGCTCCTCGCGCGTCACGGTGACGGTCGGAACGCCCGGCATCGAGTAGTAGTCGAGAGCGAGACGCACCGAGTGCGGACTCGCCTCCTGCACGCACACGACCTGCCAATCGGCCGATTCGTCCGCTCGATACCACCACCGCTCAGCGAGGCTCGAGAGCCCGACCTGGTGCACCCGTGCCTCCGCCTCTTTCTGGTGGCCGAGGATGCCCAGGTCACCGCCGAACACCGTGAGTGCTTGCCAGCGGTCGCCGAGCGGGCGCACGTGTCCGCACAGCTCACCATCCGACTCGCGCCGCACCTCGATCACGTCGCCACTCTGCCAGTCGCCCCCGCCCAACGCCCGCCGATTCCCGCGACGCGCGGAACACGTTGTGACAACACGTTCGTACGTATCGACGTGATGTCACAACGGGTTGGCGGGTTCGATGAGGTCCCAGCGGTTTCCGACGAGATCGAGGAAGAGGCCGTGTCAGAGCTCGGCGAGGCGGGCTTTGGCGAGGCCACGGAGGAGCTTGGCGTCGATGGTCCAGTCGAACGGCACGCGGAAGGTGTACTTGTTCACCTGATAGTCCGCGAGCTCGTCGGCGAAGGCGTCGAGCACGTCCTTGCTGAACGGGTTGAGCAAGAAGTACGTCTCGGTGGTCGACAGCCCGATCACGTACTGGCCGTTGGTGCGCAGCATCGGCGTGTTCCACGCGATCACCAGCTCGAGGTCGGGGTAGGTCTTCGTGATCGTGCCGAAGATCGCCTTCGCCGTTTCGGCGGCTGCCGGATCGAGCGTCGCGAAGAACGCGTCGGGGTTCTTGAAGCGCTTGGACGTCGGCGAGCCGCGCACGTACATCACGAGCGCGTTGGCGTGCGCCTGGCTGAAGCCGTGGTTCTCGCGGAGGAACGCGATCTGTTCGGGGTACTTCGCATCACCGAGCTCGGCGAGGCGATCGAGCCAGATCGAGATCGGCCCACCGTGTTTCTTCTCGATGGCAGGAAAGAACTTCGAACGGTCACCGTCATCGGCCATGAGGCGAGGGTAGCCAGCGTGTGTCTCGGTGACGTGGTGACGATCGAGCTGCGGGTCGTGACGAGGACATCACGCAGCAGGTGACCCACCGCTCATTACGGTGAGCCGATGCCCCGACCCCATGACGATGCAAACCTCGCGCTCTGGCCGAGCCCGTGGCCTGCGGAGGACGGTGGACCACAACGGCACCAGGTGCCGCACGGTATCGGTGGACTGTGGCTTCAGCCGGGGGATCAGCTGGTCGCAACAACGCGCATCGCCATCGCGTCGACGATGGTCGTGCTCCGCAATCCTGGCGAGGTCTACCTCCTCGGCCACACCGCAGGTGATGGCGCGATCGCGTGGGTGGAGCAGATCGATCCCGTGACGCTCGAGACGATTCGTCGTTCACCTGATCTGCCGGGTGGACCAACGTGGCCCGGGGGGATCGCCGCGCACGCGAACGGTTCGCTCTACGTCGTCTTCGGACGTCACGCTCACCGACTGTCGGCCGACCTCGACGTGATCGTCTCGGTGGAGTTGCCGCGCGACCGGCCGTACAACAGCTTCGTGGTGCTGCCCGACGGTTCGATCGTGACGAAGGACTTCGGCGGTGCGCGGCCGGGGCACGACACGCCCGACAACGATCCGTGCGAGCTGCTCGTTCTCGAGCCCGACGAGCTTGCCGTGGTGGCCACACTGGTGCTGCCCGAGCCGTCCGTCGCGCGCCTCAGTGCCGATGGCAACGACGTCTACATCGTCGGCGACACGACCCTCTGGCGTGCCCATTGGAACGGCGTGTGGCTCGAACTCGACGACTCGTTCGCCGGCGTCTACCGCACGTTGCCGGGCCAGACGTACGGCTGGGACGCGGTGATCGACGACGGTGCCGCATGGTTCCTCGACAACGGCGAGGGAACGCATCGATACGCCGGCAGCTTGCGCGGCGTCGGCACGTCGGATGCCCCGCTACACCTCGTTCGAGTCGGACTCGCCGACGGGGCCGTCACGCTCACCGAGATCTGCGGACAACCCGGTGGTGTGATCGCCAACCCACCGGCGATCGACCCAGGCCGTCGCATCGCAGTCGGCTACGACAGCGGCAACGGCGTGGTCGCCGCGTTCGAGATCGGCGACGACGGCACGTGCACACCGCGCTGGACCGCGGAGCTCGATCACGGCGCGCATCCGCTCCGGTTCGCTGGCAGCGGTGAGTTGGTGCTCGGCCACCACGACGCGACGCGGGCGATCGAGCAGATCGTCGTGCTCGACATCGAGACCGGCGCCGAACTGGGTCGCGTCGATACCGGCAGCCCGGTCCAGTCGGTGCTGTTCGGTGCCCCCGGTTTCGATCGCGACCTGTACCTCTGCACCTTCGCTGGCGTCACCCGTGTGAGCGTGGCCTGACTCTGCCGCGAGAGGGTGCGCCGTTCGGTCGCGCCGGTGGTGGACAATGGCGACGGTGAGTGATCCGATCGAGTTGACGGCCGACGAGCGGGCTGCGATGCGCGCCTATCTTCAGCGGTCGGAGGTGCGACTGTCCACGTTGCATCGCACGGCGACAGCGCTGCTGTCGGGCGCCGGTGTGCTGGTGCTGATCCCCGCGCTCGGTCGCGACTCGGTGGTGGAGGTGCTGCGGAGCTTGCTCGGCTCCACCAGTTCGCCGCTTCGGTTGACCCTCGCCGCGCTGGTGGTGCTCACCCTCGCGCTCGCGCTCGTCGTGGTGTGGTTGCTGTTGCTCGAACTGACCCGCTTCTACTTTCACGCCAACCACTTCTCGGGCCCCCACGGCACCACGTTCACACCGCGCTTCACGCTCACCAGCTTGCACCTCCCCGTCGACGAGCTCGGCGCGAGCGGCAGTGCCGAGCTGCTCGCCCGTCGGGAAGACCCGTCGAACATCGAGTTGCTGGTGCCGTCCAATGAGACCGCTCGACGCGCGATCGACCAACAGGTCGGCGCCTACGCGGGTCTGGCCAGCGATGGCGACCCCGACGACTGGTCGCGTGCCCGGGCGCTGCTGCAGATGGCCGGCGTGAAGGACCGCACGCTTGTCGACGAGGTCGCGAAGGTGGAGTACGGCATGGCGCGCCACGTGATCCGCGTGCAGGTGATCGTGCTTCGCTACATGAAGGCGCTGCTCGTCGTGCTCACCACCACGATGGCGACGTTCGTGATGGCGGCCGCGATCGAGTCGTCACCCACGGTCGACAGCAGTACCGAACGATGGATCATCGCCACGCTGGTGCTGTGGGCGCCGGCCGTCCTGTTCGTCACGTCGGCCCCGGTTCGCTGGCTCGGGCGTCTCCTCATGGCGGAGGGCGCGACGACGTCCGGCATCCGCTACGACCGCGACCTCACCCGCCTCGAGCGAGTCGCGTCGGCGTTCTCCGTGATCGTGCTCGTCGGCGCGATCGTGTGCGGGATCATCCTGTTCGGCCGCGATGCCTCGACCCTCGGCGCGGTGGTGTTCGGCGCGGTCGGTGTGATCGGCTGCGTCGCGGAGGCGACACTGCTGCGCACCGTGCGCAGCTGAGCTGACGTCAGGAGGGCTGCAGCCCGAGCCGACTCAGTTCGAGTTGCACGACGGCGTCGGCATCGACGTCGGTAAGGATCGTCACGTTCGGCCGCCCCGCCCACTCGTCCTTGTGGTGACGGTGCCGTGCCGGCCACGTCTTGCCGCGACCGACCCCGTACCCGCAGTCGACGCGAACCGGCATCGACACGCTCGTGTAGTGCTGCGGCGCGAGCAGGTAGCTGATGACCGACGAGTCGTGCACGTAGATCCCGTCCTCGTGTGACTCGGTGAGATGGAAGTGGCGATACAGGGGCAGGATCGCCGCCGCGTGTGCCGCACGCGGGTTGTCGATCGTGCCGATTCGGTCGATCTGCGCGCCGGTGAGGAACGTGGCTTCGGTGACGTCGAGACCGACCATCACCACCGGGCACGACGCGCCGAACACGATGTCGGCGGCTTCGGGGTCGTTGATGATGTTGGCCTCGGCCGCCGGTGAGGCGTTGCCGCCCACGAACGCGGCGCCGCCCATCAGCACGATCTCGGCGACATTGTCGGTGAGGCGCGGCTCGATCAGCATTGCGAGTGCGATGTTGGTGAGCGGGCCGACGGGGCACAGCGTGATCTCGCCGGGCTCCGACATCACCCGCTCCACGATCAGCTCGGCGGCGCGCTGATGCGACGGCCGAGTGACGGGCGGGGGGAGGTGCAGGTTGCCTTGGCTGTCGTCGCCGTGCACCCAATCGGCCGGGCCGCGGTAGTCCATCGCAAGCGGCCGGTCAGCGCCACGCGCGACCGGGATGTCGGTGCGGTTGGCGATCTCGAGCAGGCGGAGCGCGTTGGCCGTGGTGATCTCGGTGTAGCTGTTGCCGAACACCGAGGTGAGCGCGATCACGTCGAGCTCGGGCGAGGCGAGCGCGTAGAAGATCGCCATCGCATCGTCGATGCCCGGATCGGTGTCGATGATGATCTTGCGAGGCGACTCAGCCACGGTTGCGCCACTCGTCGGGGTCGAGACCGAGTTGGGCGAAGCGCTTCACGATCCACACCGGCACTTCCATCGGCTCACCGGCACGAATGCTCGCCACCTGCTCGCCGTCTTCGGCCCAGATGTGGCACGTGTTGAGGTTCATCGCCATGCCGCGCTCGCGGCCTTCTGGCGTGCTGAACGCACCCGTCGGGTCGCCGCTCTCGCGGGCTTGGGCCACACGGAACGACCACAGCGACTGGACCGCCACCGGTGCCATCGCTTGCAGCAGTGCTGTGGTGTGCGTGCAGCCACGCGGGCCGCCGAACAGCTCGCGAACCTTGTGGGTGAAGCCACGCGCGATCGAGAGGCCGACGAGGTTGCCGTAGTGGTCTTCGATCTTCGGGCACGACGCATGCGGGTGCGTTTCGAGCACCACGTTCGCGTTGAGGATCTCGAGACTCGGCACCCGGATGTCGAGGTCGACGATCATGTGGTGGACGGTGAGCGGCTCAGGGTCCTGCGGGATGTAGAGGCCCGGTGGCTTCTGGTCGCGAACCGAGCCGCGCAGCGTGAGCACGTCGGGCGCCTTGCGGTACGCACGCACGACGTAGGCGCGCTCGTGGATCAGTTGGTCGGACGCATCGAGGCCGTCGGGGTGCGGCGCGATGTCGTCGAAGACTTCCGCCCGTGGTTCGAATGCCATTCGGTCGAGCGTACGCGGCAGGCCCCCACCGCTCGCCATCCGGGGCCGTCGCCATCGCCTACGCTCCCGCCATGAAAGAGCTCGTCTACCACCGTCTCCTCCTGCCTGCAGTGGCTCGCCACGCCGACCGGACCTGCACCACCAACGCGGCCACGGGTGCGACCACGACGTATGCCGAGCACCTCGACCACGTCAGCCGTCTCATCGGCGGTCTGCAGTCGATGGGGGTCGGTCGCGGCGACCGCTTCGCAGTGATGACGCTCAACTCGGCCGAGTACCTCGAGCTGTACCACGCCGCGTTCCTTGGCGGCGGCGTCATCAACCCGTTGAACCTGCGCTTCGCCCCCAAGGAGCTGGCGTATGTGCTGCGCGACTCCGAGACGAAGGTCTGCTTCGTCGACGGGTTCTTCGCCGGCCTCATCGATGCGGTCAAGGACGAGGCCGGCCTCGAGCACGTCGTGCTCATCGGACAGGGCGACGTGCCGCACACGGTCACCTACACCGACCTGCTCGCGTCGGCGACGCCGGTCATCCCCGACGAGGGCGACGAGACCGACCCCGTCGTGCTGATGTACACCGGCGGCACCACCGGTCTGCCCAAGGGCGTCCTGCTCGACCAGCGCGCCGAAGTGCTCAACGCCTACCACGTGATGATGACGCTGCCGTTGGCCAAGTCATCGGTCAACCTGGTCCAGACGCCGATGTTTCACGCTGCCTCGATGTTCAGCGTGCTCGGCGGTCCGGCGCTCGGCGCTCACACGGTGATCGTGCCGATGTTCGAGCCGACCGCGGTGATGAAAGCGGTCGAGACGTACGCACCGACGATCACGGTGATGGTGCCCACGATGATCGGCCTGACGATGGCGCATCCCGAGTTCCGTCCTGAGGGCCTGGCGAGCTTCGATGATCTGGTCTACGGCGCGTCACCGATGCCTCAGGCGCTGCTCGAGAAGGTGCTCGCGCTGTACCCCGACATGAACATCTGGCAGGGCTACGGCATGACCGAGAGCAGCAGCGT
>JBMOFX010000112.1:0-8528 GCA_049318665.1 Ilumatobacteraceae bacterium
CGCCCCCGGTCGCGCAACACGTTGTGACAGGACGTTCGAACGTACGAACGTGTTGTCACGTCGTGTTGTGGCGCGAGGGGTCGCGCGGTGCGATCGGGTCGCGCCGACGGTTGACTGCGCGTCATGTCCGGGGCATCAACCGGTCAGCGTCGGGAAGCGGCAACCGCACCGGCGTTTCGAGGTCGAGTGTCGAGCGGCCTCCGCATCGGCGGGGTCAGCCCGCTCGTCATCGCCCGACGAATCACCGAGTTGCACGAGCTCGTCAGCGGAATCGGCGAGTGCTGGGTGTGCCGCCCGACGGCTGGGGCGTTGCACGGCTTCGACGGCTTCGCACTCGAGCCGCCGTTTCACATCCTCGTGCGCGAGGGGCGCCAGGTCCACCGGGTGCGGCACGTCATCCACACCACCGGTCGACTCGAACCCATCGACACGTGCTTCGTGGAGGGACTGCCGGTCACGTCACCGACGCGCACCATCATCGATCTCGCATCGACCGAGCCGTCCGACCGTCTCACGGTCGCCGTCGACTCCGCTCTGCGCGACCTCGGCACCTCCGAAGAGTTCCTCTACCGACGGCTGGTTGCGATGCGGAGCCAGGGTCGCAAGGGGATCAAGCGGCTGATCAAGGTGATCGAGGGGGTGGAGATCACCCGTGGGGGACACTCGTGGCTCGAGCGCGAGTTCCTCAAGCTGGTGGGTGCAGCAGGGCTACCTCGGCCGGCAATGCAACAGGTCGTGGGGAAGCGACAGCGGTCGCTCATCCGTGTCGACTGCAGGTTCCCGGGAACACCGGTGGTGGTCGAGCTCCTGGGCTACCGCTTCCACAGGTCGGTGATGCAGATGCAGAGCGATGCCGAACGAGCCAATCGCATGTTGCTCGACGGTCTCGTGCCCTTGCAGTTCACGTTCGTGGACGTCGTCGAGCGACCGACACCAGTGCTGCGAACCATCACCGAAGCGCTCATGCAGTACCGGTGAGCGAACACGGTGTGACATCACGTCCGGACGTACGGACGTGATGTCACCACGTGTTGGGGGAACGGGGGACCCGGATTAGCGGGCGGGGAGGGCGTCGAAGCTCGAGATGGCGCCGACGGTGGCGGGCAGTCGTTCGAGTTCGTCGCTCGCCGCAGACTGGTTGGCCAGGAGGATCTCCTGGTACACCTCTTCGCGGTGCACCGTGACCGAGCGGGGGGCACGGATGCCGATCCGCACCTGGTCGCGGCTGAGTTCGAGGACGGTCACGACGACGTCGTCGCCAATCAGGATGCTCTCACCGACGCGTCGGGTGAGCACCAACATCAGGACACCCCGGCGTGGCGCAACGCTCCGAATGGTGCACGGATCGGCCAGCGGGAATCCGAAAGGATCACCTGCTGCATCCGGCGCTTGCGGACATCTACGACGAGCGGCGCACGAAGGTTCGCCGTCATCGAATCTTCCTCACCATCGCGGCGAGCGGTGACGAGGCTGAGGATCCGGACATCACTGTGCTGCTCGATGCCCAGTGAACGCTCGTCGATCTCGATGTCGTAGTCCGGAAAGATCGCCCAAGGGACGACGCACAGGAATGCGAGATCGGCGTCGTCAAGATCCTGGAGCCAAAACAATGCCTCGACGTTTTCGGCACCGACGTGCTCCTGGGCCTCGTCCTCGGCGTCCGAACCGGCTGCCGCGAACAGGACCACTCGCTGCATCGCCGGAAAGCCCGGGATGCCGTTCGGGACCGAGAGCGCGTTGTCGGCATCGAACTCGATGGTGCCGAAGCGACGTGTCTCCAACTTCATGACTGACCTCCTGTCTGGTGTCAGAGGCTCATCCTCTTGACAAGTGCGGCGTCCACCGCACGGTGATGAATGTCCGGGGTGGCTCCGAGTGCGCAGCAAGGTCGGCGCACGAAGGCTCACCGGGGCGCAGGATGCGCCGGATCGACGATCAGGAGGGTGTGTGGAGAAGAGCCGCTGGGGACAGGTGATGCTGCCGGCCGCCGTCGTGCTCGTTGTGGCGGTGATGGTGATCCCGCTGCCCGCGCGCGTCCTCGACATCCTGATCGTGGCGAACCTGGCGACATCGATCCTGATCCTGCTCGTCTCGATGAACGTCAGGCGAGCGCTCGACTTCAGCTCGTTCCCGTCGCTCCTCCTCGTCGTCACGTTGCTGCGACTCGGTCTCAACGTCGCCACTTCGCGCGCGGTGCTCACCGACGGTCACGCCGGTGAGGTGATCGCCACGTTCGGGTCGATCGTCGTCGGTGGCAGCATCGTCGTCGGTCTCGTGATCTTCCTGATTCTCTCGCTCGTGCAGTTCGTCGTGATCTCGAACGGTTCGGGCCGCGTGGCCGAAGTGAGCGCTCGCTTCACCCTCGATGCGATGCCCGGCAAGCAGATGGCGATCGATGCCGACGTGCAGGCGGGTGTGCTGACCGATCAGGAGGCGAAGCTCCGCCGCCAGGAGGTCTCCGACGAAGCCGACTTCTACGGTGCGATGGACGGTGCGTCGAAGTTCGTGAAGGGCGATGCGATCGCCGGCCTCGTGATCACGATGGTGAACCTGATCGGCGGCTTCCTCATCGGTGTTGTCCAGATGGGCATGCCGATCACCGAAGCGATCACAACGTTCTCGCTGCTCACCATCGGTGACGGCCTCGTATCGCAGATCCCCGCCCTGCTGGTGTCGATCTCCGCCGGCCTCATCGTCACTCGAGCGGCCGGCGGGTCCGACCTCGGCTCGGACGTGTTCGCCCAGTTCCGCCGTCAGCGCCCCGCGATCCGGGCATCCGGCATCGTCGTGCTGTTGATGGGCATCGTCCCCGGGTTGCCGAAGATCCCGTTCATCCTGCTGGGCGGCGGCCTGATCTACCTGTCGACTCGGCTCCCTCGCGAGGACGAACTGATCCTCGAATCGCTGCCGCCGGCCGAGCCGATCGAGGTGCCGCCGGTGTCGCCGCAGCAGATGGCGGTCGACGCACGAGTGGAGCCGCTCGAGCTCAACATCGCGTTCGACCTCATCCCGCTCGTCGATGGCGCGACCGGTGGCGACCTCCTCGATCGTGTCGGTGCGCTTCGCCGCAAGATCGCTAGCGAGCTCGGGTTCGTCATGCCGAGCATCCGCACCCGCGATGCGGCCGACCTGCCGTCGGGCACGTACATCCTCAAGGTGCACGGGGTCGAGGTGGGCCGCGGCACCGCGCCGGCCGGGCGCGTCCTCGTGATCGGCGACGATCTGATCGGCCTCCCCGGCGATGACGTCCGTGAGCCGGTGTTCGGCCTCGCGGCGCGCTGGGTGCCGGCCGAGTACCAGGCGCAGGCCGAGATCGGCGGCAACACCGTCGTCGACCGCTCGACCCTCATCGTCACCCACCTGGCCGAGATCGTCCGACGTCGAGCAGGCCGTCTGCTCAGCCGCACCGACGTCAAGATCCTCATGGACGGCGTCCGCGCAACCGATCCTCAGGTGATGGAGGATCTGGTCACGATCGGAGTCACGACCGGAGAGGTCCAGCGGGTGCTCGCCGGCCTCCTCGATGATGGCGTCCCGATTCGCGACCTCGTGCGGATCCTCGAAGCGATCGGTGACCGCGCTCGAACGAACCGATCGATCGAGTCGATGGTCGAGGCCGCTCGCGGCGAGCTCGGCCCGGCGATCACCGGTGCGCTCGCGAAGGACAACCGGCTCACGGTGATCACACTCTCCGCGGGTACCGAACACCGCCTCGTGTCGAGCCTTCGCATCAGCGAGGGCACCAGCCAACTCGAGTTGGCGCCTGATGCAGCCGATCAGCTCGTGCGCACGCTCACCGAGTGGGTCGGCGCCACGGCGAACGGTGGCGTTACGCCGGTGCTGGTGTGCTCGGCGCCGTTGCGCGCCTCGCTCGGCCGTCTCGTCAAGGCGATGGTGCCTGGCATGGCCGTCATCGCCTACAGCGAGATCGGCGACCACCTCGAGATCGACCTCGTCGCCAACATCGACATCACCGGCGGCGATGTCCGCCACGCCGACGTGAACGCCACTACCGACCCGAACAACCAGGAGCGCTTCGATGCCTACGCAGCAACATGACAACAGTGTGGAGACGGGCACCGACTCGACCATGCAGTTCCGGGCACCCACCCTCGACGAGGCGATCGCGCTCGCCGAGCAGTCGCTCGGCAGCAGGGTTCGAGTCGTGGCCGCCAATCGCATCCGCCGCGGCGGCATCGGCGGCTTCTTCGCCGCCGACCTCGGCGTCGAGGTGACCGTGGCAGTGGATGACGAGACGATCGAGCAGGCGCTGGAGCGTCTCGTGGCCGAGACGGCCGCCGACGAGCGCGATCAGTGGCACGGTCGGGCGGCGATGCCTCCGGTGGAGCCCGCCGAGCTCGTCGACCACCTCCCGACACTCGCCACCGACACCACGAGCGAGTACGCACTCGACGAGCCGGTCGCTGCACCACGCGCCGACGGTCCGACGATGGTGCGGGTCGAGCAGATCATCGAAGAGTTGCAGGCACTCACCGCGAAGCCATTGTTCGGCGAGGACGACGTTCGGCCGACGCCCGGCCGTCTCCGCCGTGAGGCCGAGGAGCGCGCGGCCGCGCAGGCAGCGGCGTCTGCCGGTGCCGTCGATGTCGAGCCGAGTGATGACCTCGTCGCCGAGCCGTGTGATGAACCGGCCGCCGAACCTGTGGTGCCGGTGGAGGTTGTCCGTCAGGCCGTGCCGGGGCTGCGCCGTATGCCGGCCTCCGGACGTTCGACCGCCGCGTTCCCCCCGAGCCCGGGCGAGATCGCCAAGATGGCCTCGGCTGCCGCCGCGGCCAAGTCGCAGTCGTTCCGGCTCGACCTGCGCACCCCGACCACGCTGGTCGCCGAGGCTGTGCCGGTCGAGGCTGTGCCGGTCGAATCTGTGCCGGCCGAGGCGGTGCTGGTCGAGGCTGGGCCGGTCGAGTCTCGGCCAGTCGCTGCCGAGGTGATCATCGACGCAGTCCCCGCGCCGCGTGCCGCGTCGAGTAGCGCTCCTTCACGTCGCCAGGTCGACCTTGCCGTCGCCGCGGCCGATCAGCTGATCGAGTCATTGAAGAGCGATGACACCGTCAAGCGCCTCTCGGTCCGAGTGGTGCTCCGCACCGGTGATCAGCGCGAGGTCGAGGCCCACGCCGAGTGGGAGGGCTGATGGGCAAGCCCAAGGGTGAGGCGATCCCTCGCCGCCGTCTTGGTCCGCTTGGCCCGTGGCGTCTCGCGCTCGCCATCACTGCCGCAGCCGTTTTCACCGGTCTGCCGCTGTTCGACGCTGCCACGACGGGTGTGGGTGCCGACATGGCACTGCTGCGCTCGCTCGGTGTTGCCCTGCTCACCTGGATCGCAGTCGGTGCGCTCAATCGTGCACTGATCAACATTCCGGATGCGGCCGATGCCGTTGATCCGGCACGCGAACTCCAGCAGTAAAGCCTCAGCGCAGAACGTTCGTCAGCGCAGACCGTCTGTCAGCGCAGGAAGTCCATCAGTGACGGCGGAATGATCTTCGCCGCCACCTGCAGGCTCGCCTGGTAGCTGGCCTCCTGCTCCTTGGACTTGATCAGCGCATCGACGATGTCGACGTCCTCGACGGCCGAGAGCTGCGTCGTCAGGCGAAGCCGATCGTCCTCGTGACGCTCCTTGATCGAGTCGAGCCGAGCGCCCCGGACGCCGATGTCGGCGAGCGCCGAGTTCACGCGATCCGTCGCCGTGCCCAGGTTCGTCTGCTCAGCGGCGAGGTCGGCGCTGTTGCCCATCGAGACAGCCGTTGCCATGCGATCGAGCACATCGAACACGGTGCCTGGGCTGCCACCGTTGGTGCCGAAGATCGTGGGTCCCGTCGAGTTGACGGTCACCGTCAACGATGGCGCGAGGTCACGAGTGACGGAGCCGTTGTCGCCGAGGTACTGGCCATTTGCGTCGTACGCGTCGCCGGCTGCGGTGCCGTTGAACAGCGACCGGCCAGCAACCTTGGAGTTGGCGCTGGCCAGCAGCTCGCTGCGGATCGCGCGGATCTGCTGCGCGATCGCGGCTCGTGCCTGCGGTTGCAGCGTCCCGGAGTTGCCTGCCTGGATGGCGAGGTCGTTGGCGGTGCGAAGTCCGTCGAGCGTGCCGATGAGCGCCGTGTCGGCGGCATCGATCCAGTTCTTCGCGTCGTCGAACTCGCGCGTCATCTGCTCGTTGCGGCGCAACTCGCCGCGAACCGTCATGGCCACCGACGTCATCGTCGGATCGTCGGATGGGCGAAGGTTCTGGCGGCCGCTGGTGATGCGCTGGTTGGTCTCCTGCATCCGGGCGAGCCCCTGCGAGAGATCCCGCAGCGTCGAACGGATCGTCATCGAGTTGGTCACGCGCATGTGCATGCCTCCATCGGGGCGCTGAGGTCAGAACTCATCGGCCAACCATGCCGGTGCGCTCGATGAGGAACCCGAGCATGTCGTCGATCACCGTGATGACGCGTGCGTTCGCTTCGAATGCGCGCTGCGCCGCCACCATCGTGGTCATTTCCTCGTCGATGCTCACCGACCCGACCGAAGCTGCGTCGCGGATGGCGGCTTCCGCCACCTGGTCCTGGATGGCGGCGCGACTGGTGGCCGCCTTCGTCTCGCTCGCGAGACCGCCCACCAACGAACGGTAGGAGGCCGCCGCACCCGTGGTCGCGTCGGCGAGTCGGCCGAGAGCGCGGGCCTGACCACCGTCGAGGGTTCCGGGTGCGCCGCCGCCGGGGAGTGGGGCGCCGGCGCCGATGTTGGCGGGCTGACCAATCACATCGATCGACAGGGTGATCGTGGCGGCGGTGACCGCGGCAGGGTCGAAGAAGTTGCGTCCCGTGGTGCCCGCCTGGTCGTAGCCGGCGGTGTGCAGCGTGTTGACCGAGGTGACGAGCTGTGCGGCCACGGCGTCGAGGGCCGCCCTGTACCGGGGAACCACTTCGACGACGGTTGCGTTGAGTCCCGCAGCCTCGCCAGCAGGGGCGACCACCGGAGCGCCGTCGAGTGACCACGCGAGCACGCCGCCGGTCACCGTGAGCGGCTGGATGATGCTGTCGGCGACCAGTGCGCGGTTGTTGATCGTCACGTCGGCGGTCCCGTTCGCACGGATCCTCGTCACCGAGCCGGTCAGCACGGAGATTTGCCCAGCGAGACTGTCGCGCTGGTCGAGCAGGTCGGGGTTGTCATTGCCGGACGTCATCACCGAGCGGTTGACATCGACGAGCTGCTGGGCAAGTGAGTTGACCTGCCCGGCCAGTGCGATGGTGCGGGTGGTGGCCGCGTCGGAAACCGACTGCAGGTCACCGGCGGCGCGGTTGAGGCTCGACGTGAGGGTTGCCGCCTGCGACAGCACCTCCTGCCGAGCGGGTGCGCTCGCCGGGGCGATCGCGAGCGCACTCCACGCGTTCCAGAACAGATCCATCTGGTGCGCGATCCCCGTGTCACCGGGCTCCGGGAACGCCGCTTCGATGGCGGTCATCGTCGACTTCATCGACTCGGTGTTTCCTCGGGTGGCGTTCTCCCGTGCCGCACGCGAGGCCAGGATCTCGTCGTACGAGCGGGTGACGCCGATCGCCTCCACACCGTTGGTACGAGCGACGCCGGAGAAGACGCCGGTCGTGCCCGTGCGCGCGAGCGACTGCAGATCCACACGCTGGCGGTGGTAACCCTCGACCGTGGAGTTGGCGATGTTGTGCGCGGTGACGTCGAGGATCTTCCGCTGCGCGTTCATGCCCGAGAAGGCGGTGTTCAGCGAAGAGATGTTCGGCATGTCAGACCGTCCGGTCCAGCCGCAGTGACGACACGGCGAGTGGGGTCGTCATCCCGCGCGGGTCGTACACGTCGACCGTCGGCTCGCCGAGCGAGGCGATGATCTCTCGCGACCGCAGGAGGCTGCGCTTGGCCATCTCGTGGTTGGTATGTGCGATGTCTTCGATCTCGGCCTGCAGGGAGAGCAGGTGGAGACGGTGCTGCGAGAGCAGTGACGCCCATGGCTCGGGGACGTTGCTCACCATCTCGGCAAGGCTGAGGCTGTTGCCGATCCCGTACTGCCGTGCCAGCCGCAGCGATGCGGCGGCGCGATCCTGCTCGACGGCGCCGATTGCGTCGATCGTCGCTTCGATCTCTGCGGTCACATAGGGCAACCAGCGGGCCCGGCCGGCTCCCAGCACGAGGCCTTGGATCTCGAGCTTGTAGACGAGTTGCTCCAGCAACTCACGCATCGTCCACAGCTGGTGAGAGAGTTCCTCGGCTGGTTCCACGAGGAAGATCGTCCGGAGCTCGGCCGATGGCGCAGTGAGGTGGCGACAAGATGCTGGCGCCATCCGACGAGCACCGCACGGTCGTAGCCATGATTCGGCTCACGAGGCTCCGGTCGTCCGACCCGCTGTTCCTCAACCCTGACCATATCGAGCGGCTCGACCGCGGTCACGAAACGGTCGTACACCTGCTCAACGGCAACGAATACGTCGTGGTCGAGAGCCCGGACGAGATCGTCGAGATGATGACCTACGCCCGGGCCCGCTCGATCGCGCTCGCCGCTCGCCT
>JBMOFX010000113.1:0-8515 GCA_049318665.1 Ilumatobacteraceae bacterium
TCCATCCCGGCTGGTACGACGGGTTCATGTTCAGCCAGGCGCTCACCATCGGCGGTGGCACGGGCGACGTGCAACGCAACATCGTTGCCGAGCGCGTGCTCGGTCTGCCGCACGACGTCGACGTCAACAAGGGGCTCAGCTGGGCGGAGGCCCAGCGGGCAGCCGGACGCGCCTGATGCCGGCCGATCCAGCAACCATCGACCTGGTCGAGGCGGCCGAAG
Organism: Ilumatobacteraceae bacterium; assembly: GCA_049318665.1. Lineage (GTDB taxonomy): Bacteria > Actinomycetota > Acidimicrobiia > Acidimicrobiales > Ilumatobacteraceae > VFMC01. Next base: position 222 of record JBMOFX010000113.1, read on the forward strand.
GCGTCCAGGAGATCGTCGAGGCGAACGCCGACCGGTGCGAACAGCAGCGCAGGCTTCCCAAGCGCGTCGTCCAGGCGCTGCGCGACTCGCACCTGCTGCGGATGTGCGTGCCGCAGGCCTACGGCGGGCCCGAGGCCGACCCGATGACACTGGTGCGCGCGATCGAGCAGGTGTCGATCGCCGATGGCGCCGCGGGGTGGTGCACGATGATCGCCTCGACGACGTCGTCGATGAGCATGTTCATGGAGCCGGCGTTCGCGAAGGAGATCTACGGCGATCCGAAGACGATCACCGGTGGCGTGTACGCACCCAATGGCGTGGCCACGCGATCGTCGGACGAGTGGGTGGTGTCCGGGCGCTGGCAGTGGGGGAGCGGATCCCAGCACTGCCAGTTCCTCACCGGTGGCACGGTCACCGACAGCGGCGAGTTCCACCTGATGTACTTCGACGCAGCCGACGTCACGATCCACGACACGTGGTACGTGTCGGGTCTGCGCGGCACCGGTTCGCACGATTTCAGTGTCGACGGTGCTCGGGTACCCGTCGGTCGCTCGGTTCAGCCGACCGTCAGTGTGCCGCACATCGAGTGCGCGCTTGCGGCGTTCCCGAACTTCACGCTGCTCGCATCGGGTGTCGCCGCCGTGTCGCTCGGCATCGCGCGGCACGCGATCGACGAATTCACCGACCTGGCGCAGGGCAAGCGCCCGCTGTTCAGTTCGCGCACCGTCAGCCAGTCCGGTTCGGCACAGGCTGAACTGGCGAAGGCAGAGGCGGTGTTGCGTTCGGCGCGAGCGTTCCTGCTCGACGAACTGGCGTCCGCATGGGAGCACGTGCTCGCCGGTGATCTGGTCGACGTTGCGACGCGAGGCCGGATCCGTCTGGCGTGCGTGCATGCTGCAACCTCGGCGGCGCAGGCAACCGACGTCGTCTACACCTTCGGCGGCGGCACGTCGGTCTACGAGACCAGCGCACTGCAGCGCTGCCTTCGCGACGCGCATGTCACCACGCAGCACCTGATGGTGTCGCCGCGGATGTACGAGACGCTCGGCAAGCAGTTCTTCGGCATCGACATCGACGCCAGCACGCTGTAGCGCGCTACGGCGCCGACGAAGTCGCCGGCACCCAGTTCCGTTGCCCGCCGCGAGCTGCGTTGATGCCCACCCACGTGGCGGCGTCTTCGTTGCCGAGCGCCCAGAGCGCGATGCCATGAAGGTCGTTGCGGTGGGCGAGCCACGCTCGATCGTGGATGGCCCGTGCATCGAGGTAGCGGACCGTGCGTGCGACGGTGCACGTCGTGGCCGTTCCGTTCGCGTCGAGGCCGTTGAGCGTGTCGGTGTAGTCGAAGCGCATCTCAGCCGTCTCGTCGTCCCACGACGCAGTGAGGCCGCGTTCGGCGATCGTGCGCTCGGCGCGCGCTGTGCCGATCGCCTTCGACTTCGGGGTCTGGTCGGTCGGGCAGGTGCCGGTGATCGACACCACCCAGTCGTAGCCGTAGGTGGGGATGCCGAGGTCGATCTTCTCCGGCGGCACGAGCTTCGTGACTGCGTCGATCGTGTCGGCCACCCAACGGATGGGAGCGACAGGCCCAGGTTCACCCGAGGCGACCGAGTAGTCGTAGGTCATCATCCGGATGCGGTCGACAAGCGGCGCCATCGCGGCATAGTCGTAGACCCAGTAGCCCGAGCGGTCGGTCCGCTCGCCGTCGTACACCGGAGGCACGCTCACCACGAGGAGCTTGTCGAGTGGCTGCAACGCGGCGGACAGTTCGGTGAGGAACGCGATCCACGCGACGCTCGTCGTTGCCCACGTGCTCCGTGGGTCGGAGAAGGCGAACGTCTCGTAGTCGAGATCGAGTCCGTCGTAGCCGAGTGCGTCGGTGCCGGCGGTCGTCACGAGCGTCACCAGTGCCTCCACGTGCTTCGCCCGCGTCGCTGGGTTTGCGAGCACCGCTGCCATCGCACCCCTCGGTGAGTCGTCGAACACCGTCGCGAGCAACGGCACGCCGGCATCCTTCGCGGCCGCCCGGAACGTGGGCACCATGTCGGCTGGCAGCCCGTCGTAGGCGCTGATCGCCGTGGCCCCCGTTGCCGAGTAGGCCACCACCGAGACGTCGGAGAACAGGGCGCCGTTGGTGGTGAACGACTCGAGTGAGGCCTCCGGCTGCCAGTACGGCGCCCACCCCGTCACGCCGATCGGCCCGCCCGCGCGACGCCAGTCGTCGCGCGACGTGACGAAGCCGATCGCGGTGAGCACCACGATCACCGCCGCCCCGATCGCTGCCACCACGTACGGCCGTCGGGGCGCGCGCTCGTCGAGCGACTCGTCCGATGGCATCCCCGAAACCTAGTGGGACGCTCCGCGCGCCAGTCCGCACCGACCACACTCTGGTTGCAGAAACGAACGCCTGGCCGTGTTTTCTGCAACCAGACTGACTCGGGGGAGGGTCGGGCTACGGTCTGCGGCGTGGAGTCGATCTCACTCGAACGGCGTGGGCACGTGCTCATCGCCACCATTGATCATCCGACGTCGCCGGTGAACGCAGTGGACGCGATGCTCCACGACGACTTCGCCGAGCTGTTCGCGTTGTTGAAGCGTGAGGGCGACGCCCGTGCGATCGTGCTGACGGGCGGCACGAAGAAGGCGTTCAGCGCAGGTGGCGACTTCACATGGTTTCCGCAGCTCCGAGAGATCGGTGCGCTCGACGCGCTCAGGCGAACGGCGAAGCAGATCATCTGGGACCTGCTCGACGTGGAGGTGCCCATCATCTGCGCGCTCAACGGATCGGCGGCCGGGCTCGGCGCATCGGTCGCGCTCCTGAGCGACCTGATCGTGATGAGCGAACGAGCGGTGATCGTCGACCCGCACGTGAACGTCGGCCTCGTCGCCGGTGATGGGGGAGCGGTGATCTGGCCGTGGCTGCTCGGACCGCTTGCGGCGAAGCGACACCTCCTGCTCGGCGAGCCGCTCACTGCCGACGAGGCCCTCCGACTTGGCGTGGCGGCCGAGGTGTGCGCGCCCGAGCTGGTGAACGAGCGGGCAATGGCGTGGGCCGAGCGCATCGCCGCGCAGCCCCCGCTTGCCGTGCGCGGTACGAAGCTGGCGGTGAACGCGAACCTCAAGCGGTCGTTGCTCGATGCGTTCGACCTCTCGACCGCGCTCGAGATCCCGTGCTTCCTCTCGCACGATCACGCGGAGGCAATCGATGCGATCACGGAGCGGCGTGAGCCGCGGTTCGAAGGACGATGAACATGGATCCAATCGACGCGATCATGACCACGCGAGCGATGCGGCGATACACCGACGAGCCCGTGGCGGATGCCGACATCGAGACCTGCCTGCGCGCGGCGCAGCAGGGGCCGAGTGGGGGCAACATCCAGCCGCAGCAGTACGTCGTCGTGCAAGACCCGTCGCTCCGCGCTGCCGTTGGCGAGCTCTACCGCCGCGCGTTCGATCGCTATGAGCGGTCGCTACCCGAGCCCTCGGCGTTCCCCAACGAAGCGCAGGCCGCGGCCTGGCGCCGGACCCGCGATGCCAGCCGCCACCTCGCCGACCATCTCGGTGAGGTGCCGGTGATCGTCGTGTTCCTCCAACCGCTGATCCCGTGGGAGCCGAGCGACGCGGAGGGCCCGATGGACATCGGACGCCTCGACGCCAGCGTGTATCCGGCGATCCAGAACTTCTGCGTGGCGGCGCGAGCGCTCGGGCTCGGCACCGCGCTCACCACGGTGATCCGCATCCACAGCGACGAGCTCCTCGAACTGCTCGGCGTCCCCACCGGCCGATTCGAGATCGCAGCGCTCACGCCGCTCGGCCATCCCTCGGGACGCTTCGGTGTAGCGCCGCGTAAGCCGGCCGCTGCGGTGACCCACTGGGATCGTTGGGGAACCAAGCGGCGGTAGCAGTCCGGACGGCGCGCTACCGTCACCTGTCGTGCGCATCTCTCACAAGGTCGACTACGGCGTTCGGGTGATGACCTCGCTCGCCGAGGTCGCCACCGTCGAGCCGGTGAAGCCGACGAGCAGCGCCACGCTGGCGTCTCGTGAAGGGCTGCCGCCCGGCTTCCTCGACGACATCCTGCGGCTGCTCCGCAACGGTGGCTTGCTGCGCAGTCAGCGTGGTGGCGACGGGGGGTGGCTGCTCGCTCGCCCGGCCGACGACATCACCGTGGCCGACGTGATTCGCGTGCTCGAGGGACCGCTCGTCTCGGTGGGCGACCATCGGCCCGACCAGTTGCCGGAGATCGGCGAGCGCGAGCCGTTCGTGTCGCTGTGGGTTGCTGTGCGCGCGTCGGTGCGTGCCGTGATGGAGCACGTGACGCTCGCGGAACTCGCGGCGGGTGAGCTGCCGCCCGACATCCGGGCGATGGTTGCCGAACCGGAGTCGTGGACCCCACGCCCCCTGTCGCGCTGACTACGGTGACCCGATGGATCGGCGCCGCATCATCCTGTGGTGTGGCGTCGCTCTCGGCGTGCTCTTGATGCTCGTCGTTGCCACCGGGCCGGTCGTCCACGTATGGGAGGAGCCACCTCCGCCAGCGCTCGAGCGCGACCGGGAGACACCGCCGCCCGACACGATCGTCGACAACCAGGCGGGTCTCCTCGGATTCCCCGCGCCGAAGGAGTTCGGGGGAGACGGTGTGATCGAGCAGGTGGTCGTCGTGCTCATCCTCGGCGCGCTGCTGTTCCTCGCAGCCAATGTGATCCTGTTCTGGATCCGGGTGCTCGCAACGCGTCAACGTCGAGTCCGCGAGCAGCAGACCGAGTTCGATGTGCTGCCGGGCATCGCACCCACGGTCGACCTCGATGTCGAGGCGCAGCGCCGACTGCTCGCCGATGGTCCCGTTCGGAATGCGATCGTTGCGTGCTGGCGTCGGATGGAAGACGACGTTGCCGAGGCGGGCGTGCCCCGGATGGCGGCCGAGACATCGTCGGAATACACGTTGCGAGTCATCGCTGCTGCGTCGGTCGACCCCGGTCCGATCAGCGAGTTGGCTGCGCTCTATCGCGAGGCACGATTCTCCGACCACGAGATGGGCGATGCACATCGACGGCAGGCGATCGCCGCACTCGAACGCATCGACGTGTCGCTGCGGTCCGCCTCGGTGACGGCGTGATGTCCGTGTGGCGGCGCCGCGTGCTGGCGGCGATTGCCGCGTGGGTGGTGACGGTGTGCGTGATGCTCGGTCTCGAGATGCGCCCCAACCCCGTGGTGCTCGCACTCGTCGTCGCCATCACGGCCACGGTGGGCTTCGTGTTGATCGACCTGTCCGACATCGCTGCCCCTGTCGACTGGGCCACCGCTCGCGAGGCCGACAGCACACGCGGCGGCGATGCACGCGTGCGCATCCTCACCCGCCGGCTCGAGCAGGGCGGTGTGATGGGTGGCGACTCGATGGTGCATTCCACGCTGGTCGAGCTCATCGACGATGAACTCCTCACGGCGCACGGCGTCGACCGCAGCAGCGAGCCCGATCGCGCTGCCACGATCCTCGGTCCCGACCTCACCCGGCTCGTCAGCGAACCGGCATCGTCGCAGCAGCTGTCCGACCCCACCTTCCTTGCCACCATCCTCGACCGCGTCGAGTCACTCTCACCGGAGCAACCATGACCGAGCTCGACCTGCCCGCTACCTCACGACTCGCGCATGAGGTGCTCGACGAGGTCGCCACCGTGGTGGTCGGCAAGCGCCACGCCCTCACGTTGGTGCTGAGCGGCATCCTCGCGGGCGGTCATGTGTTGATCGAAGATCTGCCCGGCCTCGGCAAGACGCTGACGGCGCGTTCGTTCGCGCAGGCGCTCGGCCTGGCGTTCAAGCGCGCGCAGTTCACGCCCGACCTGCTGCCCTCCGACCTCACCGGGTCGTTCGTCCTCGACCAGCGAACGAGCGAGTTCGTCTTCCGCCCAGGTCCGTTGTTCACCGGGTTGCTGCTCGCCGACGAGATCAATCGCACGCCACCGAAGACACAAGCCGCCTTGCTCGAAGCGATGCAGGAGCGACAGGTGACCGTGGAGGGCGAGACCTTCGCGCTGCCGGCGCCGTTCCACGTGCTCGCCACGGCGAATCCGATCGAGTACGAGGGCACCTACCCGCTCCCGGAGGCGCAGCTCGACCGGTTCCTCATGCGGACGAGTTTCGGCTACCCGACGCCGGACGAGGAGTGGGAGGTGCTGCAGCGCCGCATCGCGCGCCAGCAGGAGGCGACCACCCTTCAACCCGTCACCGACGCGTCGACGCTCCTCGCGATGCAGGCTGCGGTGGAACAGGTGACGGTCGACGAGAGCATCAGTCGGTACTGCGTCGATCTCACCGTGGCGACTCGGTCGCACCCGCACGTGCTGATGGGGGCCTCGCCGCGTGGCGCACTCGCTTTGATGCTCGCGTCGCGCGCGTTCGCCGTGATCGACGGTCGCGACTACGTGACCCCGGAGGACGTGAAGGCCGTCGGTCCGTCCGTGCTCGCACACCGGATCACGATCCGGCCCGAGTTGTGGATGAGCAACGCATCGGGCACCACAGTGGCCGCGGAGATTCTCGGAACGCTGCCCACACCATCGGCCGCGGAGCCGGATCGCACGGCATGAGCGCACCGTCGTGGCGGCCGACCATCGCGCATGTGCGCGCCACCACGTTGGGGCTCGGGCTCGCAGCGTTCGGGCTCCTCGCCCGCCGCCCCGACTTCGTGGTGCTCGCCACGCCGCTCCTCCTCATCGCAGCGTGGGCAGCGACCAGCCGGCCGCAGCGCAACCCGGTCGTGCGGCAGTCGGTCGATCAACGCTCGCTGCGTGAGGGGGAGGCGACCACGTGGCGCGTCCACATCGACGACGCCGCTGGCGCTGACGACCTGGGTGTCGTGCTCGACGCCCCGCGCTACGTGGCAATGGATCCGGTGCACGGTGGGGTTGCCGGTGCCGTGTCGGACGGTCGCTCGGAGCTGACGGTCGCGCTGCGCACGACCCGCTGGGGTCGGCGCGCGATCGGCCCGGCCACCGTCGTGGCAACGAGCGCGTGGGCAGGATTCCGATGGCAACCGGTCCGCGGTGCGGCGACCGCGATCAACACGTTGCCGCTCGCCGGTGCGTTCTCTGCATCGTCGACCCCCGCCTCGGCGGCGGGCCTCGTCGGCCTCGATCGGTCGCCTCGTGTGGGCGACGGCAGCGAGTTCGCCGGCATCCGTCCGTTCCAGTCGGGCGATCGACTACGCCGCGTGCACTGGGCTCGTTCGGCGCGGAGCGGGGTGCTCCACGTCACCACCACGTGGTCAGATCACGACCGACACATCGTGGTGCTCGTGGACGCGTCGCGTGACCTCGGCGTCAGTGGCGGCATCGACGGTGCCGCGTCGAGCCTCGACACCACCGTGCGCGCCGCGGGTGCGATCGCCGAGCATCACCTCCACCGCGGCGATCGGGTGGCGTTGCAGATCATCGGCGCGCGGGGCGTCAGCTCGGTGCCGCCCGCGACGGGCGTCGCTCACTTGCGGCGGATCCTCGATCGGTTGAGCACCATCGAGCCAGCGTCGTCCGATCGCGACGAGGCTCGCCTCCACCTTGCGCTCCCCGCAGGCGTGCTGGTGGTGATGCTCTCGCCGCTGATCTCGCCACTCGCGCTCGAGCGCGCCGTCAGCGCTGCACGCCGCGGCATCGATGTCGCGGTGGTCGACACACTGCCCTCCGGTCTCGTCGATGAGCCGAGCGACGATCCGATGCGATCGATCGCGTGGCGCATCCGTCTGCTCGAGCGGCGGCGCGAGATCCGCCGCGTTCGCGAGCTCGGCATCCCGCTCGTCGTGTGGCGCGGTCCGGGCAGCCTCGACGAGGTGTTGCGCGAGATGCACCGACGGGCCCGCGCCCCGCGGGCGGTGCGGCGATGAGCGAAGACCTGGCGCGCACCGCGACCCAGCGGTTCGTCGATATCGGCCGACCACAGCTCGCCATCCGGCTGGTCATCCTCCTGTGCCCTGTGGTGATCCTGCTGGTCACCGGCATCGCGGGCAGTGTGTGGGCGCCAGTGCTGCTGTTGATCGTGCCGTTGGCGGTGGGCAGCGCGGCGATGCCCGATTCGCATGCCGGACTCCTCCTGCTGGCCATGCTGCTCACACAGTGGGGCGCTGCGGTCGAAACCCCGACCACGCCGTGGCTGCTTCCTGTCGTGCTCGCGGTGGTGGTGATGCACACGGCGATGGCGGCGGCGACGATCGTGCCGCCGGGCTCGTCGTGGTCGGCGGTGACGGTGCGCCGATGGCTGCGGCGGACGCTCGTCGTGCTCGCGGTAACGCTGCTGACCTGGTTCGTCGC
>JBMOFX010000114.1:0-8419 GCA_049318665.1 Ilumatobacteraceae bacterium
CGAGCGTGATGTTGCGCAGCACCGACATGTGCGGGAACAGGTTGTAGCTCTGGAACACCATGCCGATCCGTCGGCGGATCGGGTCGGCGGCAAGGCCCGGCTCGGTGATGTCGAACCCGTTGAGCCGGATCACGCCGTCGTCGATCGGTTCGAGCAAGTTGACGCAACGCAGCAGCGTGCTCTTGCCGGATCCGGAGGCGCCGATGAGGCAGACGACCTCATGATCGGCGACGTCGAGGGAGACGTCGTCGAGCACGACGCGCTCACCGAACGACTTCCTCACGTGCTCGACCTGGAGGCTCATGCGATCGCGGTCCCGCCGGTGCGCCGCCGCTCTCGGGCGAGCAGGCGATCGGTGAGCCGCGTGAGCGGGATGCTGACGCACAGGAACAGCACGGCGGCGGCCACGTACGGGGTGAAGTTGTAGGTGCGCTGGACGATCGTGCCCGATCGACGGAGCACTTCCACGACGCCGACGATGCTCAGCAGCGCGACGTCCTTCTGCAGGCTCACGATGTCGTTCATGAGCGGCGGTATGACTCGACGAACCGCCTGGGGTACGACGACGCTGCGCATCGTCTGCGACGACGACAGTCCGAGCGATCGTGCAGCTGCACGCTGGCTCTCGTGGACGCTCTCGATGCCGGCGCGGAACACCTCGGCGACATAGGCCGAGTAGCAGATCACCAACGCGACCGTGCCCCACACGGTGTAGGTGGTGTACCAAGCTCGCACGTTGAACAACGCCGGCATGCCGAAGCCGATCATCGTGATCCACAGGATCACCGGCACGCCGCGGACGACGTCGGTGTAGACGGTGGCGAACAACCGGAGCGGGTACAGCACTGGCGAGCGAACACTGCGCGCGAGCGCGATCAGCATCCCCACGATGAGGATGCAGGGCATCGAAATCAACCAGATCCTGATGTTGATGAGGAACGGCCGGATCAACTTCGGCATCGCGGCCCGGAACTGATCCGGGTCGAAGAACGCCTGCTGGAAGCGGTCCCAACCGGGGGTGAGTGGGACGAGCACCACCAGCGCGATCACGACCCCCAGCGTGCTGAGGGTCGCGATCACACTGCTGCGTACTCGTTGCCGCCGTTCGAACTCGGCCCGGCGGGACGCCATGTCAGCTCGCGCTGATGATCGGTGCCTCGGTGTACTCCGACATCCACTTGGTGGTGATCTGCTCGAGCTCGCCCGACGACTTCAGCGCAGCCAGCGCGAGGTTCAGGCACTCGGTCAGCTTGCTGTCCTTCGCGAGCAGGAGGCCGAACTCGTCGGTGCCACTGCCTTCGATCTGGCCGAAGACCTTCGTGCCTTCGATCTCGACCGCAGTGATGTAGAGCGCGGTCGGCAGGTCGCTGACGATGGCGTCGATCTGCTTGGACTCGAGTGCGAGCTTGGCGGCGGCGTTGTCGTTGAAGATCAGCGGATCGGCATCGGGCTCGATCGTGTTCTCGACGTAGTCGACGCTGGTGGTGCCACTGGCGACACCGATCTTGAGACCCTTCAGATCGGCGATGGTCTTCGCGGAGGCGGCCGACGAATCTTCGAGCCCGAACACGGCCTGGGCGGCGGTGTAGTAGCCATCACTGAAATCGACGGCCTGCTTGCGCTCGTCGGTGATGGTGAACTGCTGCAGGTTGAAGTCGAAGTCCTTCGGACCCGGGGCGATCACCGTGTCGAACGCCGTGCGGGTCCAGGTGACGGTGTCGCCCTCGAAGCCGAGTTCCTTGGCGACAGCCAGCCCGACGGCGGCCTCGAACCCTTCGCCCGACTCGGGCTTGTCGTCGATGACGTAGGGCGGGAATGCCGGGTCGCCGGTGGCGATCGTGAGGCCATCGGCCTTCAGTGTCTTGCCGGCGGCGCACTCCTTCGCGTTTGCGGCGGATTCGGATCCGCCCGAGCTGGAGTCGTCGCTGCCGCATGCGGCAAGCAAGAGGGCGGTGGCAATGGCGGTGGTTGCAAGTCGCTTCATGTCGTGGTGCTCCTTCAGGTGTTCACGCTGAGGGCCCGAGAGTAGCAGCCCCACAGCAATTCATGACCAATGGAGTCGGCTTTCGGGCCGATGGGGTCTTGACGCTGAGACGGAAACCGTCTTACTGTCTCAGGCGATGAATCCCACCGAGTTGCGCGTCCTCGACGCGACCAAGACCTGCTGCGAGCGATGGGGTATCGCGAAGGTGACCGTCGACGACATCGCCGCGGAAGCGGGCGTGTCGCGGGCGACGTTGTATCGCATGTTCCCCGGCGGCAAGGACGTCGTGTTCGACGCGCTGCGTGTGCGCGAACTGGAGGAGTTCTTCACCGAGTTGAGCGAGCACCTGGTGGGCGCCGACGACCTCGAGGAGCTGCTCGTCCGCACTGTCGTCTATGCCACCAACGCGCTCCGCTCCGACGAGCATCTCGCCATCATGCTCGCCTCCGAGCCGGGGGAGACCTTGCGCAACCTCACGGTGCAGGGCTTGCCACGCATCGTCCGCATGGCCTCGCTGTTCGTGGCCCCAACGGTCGAGCCCTACCTCGGTCGCCAGCACGCAGCGCACCTCGTCGACGTGATGGCGCGTCTCGTCATCTCCTACTTCCTCGCCCCGTCCGAACACGTCGACCTCGGTGATCCGGTGTCGGCTCGTCGATTCATCGCCACCCACGTCCTACCCACGTTCCCGATCATCACCTCTACAGGAGTCCTGTCATGACCATCGAGTCCTCGTTCAACACCAACGCCCACATCATCGGCCGCGCTGAGATCAACGACATCGACGCAATCTTGTCGATCCCCGGCACCGACCCGAACGAGATCGAGCATGTGGTGAAGGACAATGCCGACGCGATCTTCACGTGGGACTACTCGCTGAGCCGCCCGGCGCTGCGCAAGCTCTACGAGAAGGCCAAGACCGGTCAGTGGAACGCCACCACCGATCTGCCATGGGACACCGAGGTCGATGTCGAGCGCACCGTGGCTGCCGATCAGGCGGTGCTCGGCACCGGCTTCGACCCGAGCGTCTACGACGGCACCGCCGTCGAGAAGTGGGCGGAGAAGGAATGGCTCGAGTTCGGCATCCAGAGCCGTAACTGGACGCTCAGCCAGTTCCTCCACGGCGAGCAAGGTGCGCTGCTGTGCACGGCGAAGATCGTCGAGACGGTGCCGTGGTACGACGCCAAGCTCTACGCCGCCACCCAGGTGGTCGACGAGGCCCGTCACGTCGAGGTGTTCGCTCGCTACCTCGAGGAGAAGCTCGGCGGCGGTTACCACGTCAACGCCCACCTGCGGATGTTGCTCGACGACATCATCAACGACAGCCGCTGGGACATGACCTACCTCGGCATGCAGGTGATGGTCGAGGGTCTGGCGCTCGCGGCGTTCGGCTTCCTCCACCAGACCACCGGCGAGCCGCTGCTCAAGCAGCTCCTTCGCTACGTGATGAGCGACGAGGCGCGTCACGTGGCCTTCGGTGTGCTGAGCCTGAAGGAGGTCTACGACGGCATGACCGATGCCGAGATGAAGGACCGCCAAGAGTTTGCGTTCGAGGCAGCGGTCCGCATGCGCGACCGGTTCATGAGCCAGGAGGTGTGGGAGCGGATGGGTGTCGACGTGAAGTCGATCGCTCCGATGGTGCTTGCCGACCCCACGCGCGGGCTGTTCCAGTCGATGCTGTTCTCGAAGATCGTCCCCAATTGCAAGAAGCTCGGGCTCCTCGATCGCAACGATCACTGGCTGCGTCATCGCTTCGAGGAGATGGGTGTCATCCAGTTCGAGGACTGGGCCGACACGGGCGAGGAATACGGCTCGTTTGCGCTCGACGCAAACGGCGACGCCGAGACACTGGCGCCCGTCGCGGGAAATTGACGAGTCGCCCGATCATCGAGGTCTACGATCGCCTCGCTATGTCGCGACGTATCACCTTCCATCCCGCCGGGCCGACCCCATCTTGTTCAGGGGCCCTCTGATGGCTCGGTTCGGTCGGGTGCTCACGGCGATGGTGACGCCGTTCGACGACAACGGTGATCTCGATCTCGATGTCGCCCGACGTCTCGCGCGTCATCTCGAGCACGAGGGCAACGACGGTCTAGTCATCGCCGGCACGACGGGCGAGTCGCCGGTGCTGTCCGACGACGAGCGGCTGTCGCTGTTCGCAGCGGTGATCGAGGCGGTCAGCATTCCCGTCATCGCTGGCACCGGCACCAACGACACCGCCCACTCGGTGCACCTCACCCGTGAGGCCGAAGCGCTCGGCGCGGCCGGCGTGCTGGCGGTGTGCCCGTACTACAACCGCCCATCGCAGGCGGGCATTGCGGCGCACATCAAGGCGATGGCCGCAGCCACCGCGCTGCCGGTGATGGTGTACGACATCCCGGTTCGGACCGGTCGAAAGATCACGACCTCAACGCTGCTCGAGCTGTTCCGATCCACTCCGAACGTGGTGGCACTGAAGGACGCTGCGGGGAATCCTGGCGAGACCGCCGTGGTCATCGCCAACGCGCCCGATGGGGTCGAGGTCTACAGCGGAGACGACGGCCTCACCCTGCCGCTCCTCGCGAGCGGCATCGTCGGTGTCGTGGGTGTCGCCACGCACTGGACGGCTCCCGATCATCAGCAACTCTTCGACCTGTGGGAGAAAGGCGATCTCGACGGTGCCCGCCTGGTCAACGCCCGACTGCTGCCGAGCTTTGCGTTCGAGACCGGTGACGATGCACCGAACCCGCTCCCGACGAAGGCGATGCTCCGCTACCTGGGCATCCCGGTCGGCCAGGCTCGCCTTCCGATGGGCGACGCCCCCGAATTCGTCGAGCGCCGAGCGCCCGAAGTGTGGGCCGATCTGCAACGCTGGCGCGATGCCTTCCCCCATCGCCCGGTCTGACTCGTGAGCGCACCCGTCCGTATCGCCTTTCTCGGCGGACTCGGAGAGATCGGCCGGAACTGCATGGCCGTCGAGCACGACGACCGCATCCTGCTCATCGATTGCGGTCTGATGTTCCCCGATGCCGACATGCACGGCATCGATCTGGTGCTGCCGGACTTCACCTACCTGCGCGACAACGCTGCGCGCATCGAAGGCTGTGTGGTTACACACGGCCACGAAGATCACGTGGGCGCGCTGCAGTACCTGCTTCGTGACCTGAGCTTTCCGATCTACGGCTCCGCCGTTGCGCTCGGTCTCGCGAAGAACCGCATCGAGGAGGCCGGCCTGCTCGGCCGCACCGAGCTCGTCGCCGTCAAGGATGGCGAGCGGCGCCACATCGGGCCGTTCGATGTCGAGTTCATCCCCGTCACCCACTCGGTGCCCCACGCGCACGCGATCGCGCTGCACACCCCGCAGGGCGTCGTGTTGCACACCGGCGACTTCAAGCTCGATCTCACGCCGGTCGACGGGCGGCGGACCGACCTCGGCCGGATCGGCGCGCTCGCGTCGAACGAGGGCATCCGCGTGCTGCTCGCCGACTCCACGAACGCCGAGGAGCACGGATACGCGCCGAGCGAGACCAGCGTCGGCAGTGTGCTCCGCCAGCTGTTCATGGAGCAGCCCGATCGGCGGATCATCACGGCGAGCTTCGCCAGCCACCTGCATCGCATCCAGCAGATCATCGACGCCGCTGTCGCAACCGGTCGCGTCGTCGCCACGCTCGGCCTGAGCATGAAGAAGAACGTTCGGATGGGACGGGATCTCGGCATCATCCGCATTCCTGATGCATCGCTGGTCGACATCGACGAGATCGACAAGTACCCGCCCGGCAAGGTGTGCATCGTCTCCACCGGATCGCAGGGCGAGCCGATGTCGGCGCTGTCCTTGCTCGCCCGAGGTGAGAGCAAGTTCGTGAAGGTCGGCGAGCACGACACCGTGATCCTGTCGAGCCACGCGATCCCGGGCAACGAGGGCAACGTCAATCGCGTCATCGACGGCTTGCTGCGGGCCGGCTGCGAGGTGGTGCACAGCGGCGTGGCCGACGTGCATGCGACGGGCCATGCGCAAGCCGACGAGCTGAAGACCTACCTGTCGCTCACCACTCCCGAGTGGTACGTCCCCATCCATGGCGAGTACCGCCACCTCGTCGCGAACGCGAAGCTCGGCATGCTGATGGGCGTGCAACGCGATCACGTGCTGCTGTGCGAAGACGGTGACGTGCTCGAGCTGACGGATGACGGTCTCGCGATGGCAGGCCGCATCCCGGCCGGGTACCTGTACGTCGACGGGATCATCGGCGATGTGGGCCAGGGCGTGCTGCGCGACCGCAAGTTGCTCGCCGAGGAAGGCGTCGTGGTCGTCGTCGTTACGGTCGACATCTCGACGGGCAAGGTGCTCACCGGCCCGGAGATCATCACGCGCGGGTGGGTGTATGCACCGGAAGCCGAAGACCTACTCGACGAGGCGTGCGACCGCGTGGCAGAGACGGTCGAGAGCGCACTCGCCAACGGCGTGCGTGACGTCGAGCAGCTCGAGCGTGATGTGCGCCGAGCCGCGGGCAAGTTCGTCAACGAGCGCACCAAGCGCCGTCCGATGATCGTGCCCGTCGTCATGGAGGCGTGACGTGCGCGGGAGCGTCGTTGCGGCGCTCGCGGTGTCGATCGTCGTGTCGAGCGTGCTCGGTGGATGCGGAGGCGACGATGCGCCCTCGCCGTCCACCACCTCCGGTCTCGGTTCGCTCGTCACGGGCACCTGTACGCCGGGCGACCCGGTGTTGCGGGTGGAGCAGATCGAACCCGCGGTCGCCGCGGTGGAGGCCGAGCTCGGTGGCCCGCAGCGCTACTTCGAGATCAACGCCACGACCGTGCTGGTGAACCTCTTCGTCGCCTCGCCCGACGGCACGCAGGTGACGCCGTACCTGTATTCGAAGGGAACGCTCAGCAGCGATGCGAGTCGGCCTGCGACGGGCAACAGCTTTCCGGCGTCGGTCATCGACATCGATCCGCAGTCGGTCACCTCGTGCATCAGCGGGCAATTGCCGACCTCCACACAGGACCTGTTCCTCATTCAAGGCGGCGCCGACGACGCGGTGCGCTACGGCGTGCTCGTCACCTCCCAGGCGGGCGGGCAACTGCTGGTCGAGGTGTCGGGCACCGGGCTGGTGCTCGGCGTCGACCCGGTCGACGGCTGACCCACCGAGCCATCCATCCGGGCGAACACGATGTGACATGACGTCGGTACGTACGGACGTGTTGCCACATCGTGTTGTGGTGCCTCGGTCGACCCGCGCCCCATTGGTAGCGTGACGCGGATGGCCACCTACGGTCCCGGCCAGCGCCGCACCCCTCCGAAAACCAACACGCGCACGGCCAAGCAGCCGGCCAAGCAGCCGGCCAAGGGTCGTGCTCCGAAGGCAGCCGACGTCACCGTCGCGACGTCGCGCGGTGCCACCGCCGGACGACGGCAAGAGTTCTTGGGTATCGGCCTCATCGTGGGCGGCCTCATCGTCGCCCTCGCGGTCTGGTTCGACGTGGCCGGCCCGCTGGGTGGCGCGGTCGACGTGCTGCTCGGTTGGCTGCTCGGCGTCGGTCGGTACGTGGCCCCGGTCGCGCTGGTCGGTGTCGGCATCGCCTTCGTGCGGAAGGGCCGCAGCCCACATCCGATGCGTCTCGTGATCGGCTGGGTGGTCACGTCGCTGTCGTTGCTCGCGATGCTGCACGTGGTCCGCAGTCCCGACAAGGTGAACGTCGACGTCGACGCCTACCAGTCGGCGGGTGGATGGTTCGGTGCGTTGCTCGGCGCGCCACTGCGCTCGGTGCTGGGCGATGCCGGGTCGATCGTCGTGTTGCTCGCCCTGTTGGTCGTGGGCGTGCTGTTGATCACCGGTGCCACGATCCAGGCCTTGCTCGCCGACTCCCGTCGCGGTGCTGTGGCCGTTGCCCAGCCGCTCGGCCGGGCGGCGCGCAAGGCGCGGTCGGCGATCGGCGACATCGCGACGTTGAAGAGCGAACGCGAGACCACCGACGGCCACGACCCGTACGACGAGGGAGCCGAGCAACGTCCGACGCTGTACGACGCCGATGCCGACGACGACTGGAGCGACGTCGACCCGGGGTCGAAGACGAAGAAGACGCGCGCCAAGGCCGCGGTGCCTCCGGCCGCTGGCCCGGCCGAGCAGGTAGCGCTCGATCTCGGCCCGGCGGCTGTGCCGGGCGTGTGGTCGTTGCCGCCTGTCAGCTACCTCAATCGCAGCGAGAACCAGGCGATCAACAAGGCCGAGGTCGACGCACGCGGCAAGACACTTGTCGAGTCACTGGCGTCGCACGGTGTGGAGACGCGGCTCGTCGGCCAAACCGTTGGCCCCACGGTCACGCGCTATGAGCTCGAGCTCGGCCCTGGCGTGAAGGTCGCTCGCATCACGAGCCTCAACCGAGACATCGCGTACGCAATGGCTGCGGTCGACGTGCGCATCCTCGCCCCCATTCCTGGTCGCTCGGCGATCGGCGTCG
>JBMOFX010000115.1:0-8415 GCA_049318665.1 Ilumatobacteraceae bacterium
CACGCCGGTCGACGTCTCGTTGTGCGTGAGGGCATAGACGTCGACGCCATCGACCGGGCCGACAGCGGGATGATCGCCCGGCTCGGAGCGCACGATGGTCGGTTCGCCGAGATGTGGTGCCGATGTGGCGGCCTCCGCGAACTTCGACGAGAACTCGCCGAACACGGCGTGTGCGCTGCGGTCGCGAATCAGGCCGAACGTGGCCGCATCCCAGAAGAGCGTCGACCCGCCGTTGCCGAGCAGGATCTCCCAACCGTCCGGCAGGGCGAACAGTTCGCCGAGCCCTTCGCGGACGTCGCGGACCAGACCTTTCACGGGCGCCTGTCGATGTGATGTGCCGAGGAGGTGCTGATTGGCCTGCGCGAGGGCGAGCGCCTGCTCGGGCCGCACCTTCGATGGTCCGCAACCGAACCGCCCATCGGTGGGGAGCAGTGCGCGGGGGATCTCGATGGAGGCGGGGTCGATCACCCCGCAAGTCTGGCGGTCGGCATCCCAAATGGCACCGATCGCAGGGGTCCGACGCCCGTAGGATCGTGCAACGTGAACCGCACTTCCGCACGCCTTGCCGCCATCGCCGAATCCGCCACCCTCGCCGTCGACGCGAAGGCCAAGGCCCTCAAGGCCCAGGGTGAGAACGTCATCGGCTTCGGTGCGGGTGAGCCCGACTTCCCGACGCCGGAGAACATCGTCGAGGCGGCCGTGCGAGCGGCTCGTGATCCGAAGAACCACAAGTACACCCCCGCTGCGGGCCTGCCCGAACTGCGCGAGGCGATCGCCGTGAAGACCAAGCGCGACAGCGGCTTCGACGTCCAGGCCTCCCAGGTGCTGGTCACCAACGGCGGCAAGCACGCGGTGTTCACCGCCTTCGCCGCGCTGTGCGATCCGGGTGACGAAGTGATCTGCCCGGCCCCGTACTGGACCACCTATCCCGAGGCGATCACGCTCGCCGGTGGCGTCCCCGTGATCGTGCAGACCGACGAGTCGACCGGGTTCAAGGCGACCCTCGAGCAACTCGACGCTGCGCTCACACCGCGCACGAAGGTGCTGCTGTTCGTGAGCCCCGACAACCCGAGCGGCGCGATCTACTCGCCCGCCGAGGTGGCGGCGATCGGCCGGTGGGCGGTCGACAAGGGCGTCTGGGTGCTCACCGACGAGATCTACGAGCACCTCGTGTATGGCAACAACGAGTTTGCCTCGATGCCCACGCTGGTGCCCGAGCTCGCGAACCAGTGCATCATCGTCAACGGCGTCGCGAAGACCTATGCGATGACGGGCTGGCGCGTCGGTTGGATGATCGGGCCGAGCGACGTGATGAAGGCCGCGATCAACTTCCAGTCGCACTCCACGTCGAACGTCACCAACGTCGCACAGATCGCTGCGCTGGAGGCGGTGAGCGGCGACCTGAGTGCCGTTGCGATGATGCGCGAGGCGTTCGCTCGCCGGGCCACCATGATGCACCGCTTGCTCAACGACATCCCTGGCGTCACGGCGATCGAGCCCGAGGGGGCGTTCTACTGCTACCCGAACCTCACGGCGCTGCTCGGCCGCCCTGTCGGCCCCAACGGCACCGTGTCGAACAGCACGCTCGAACTGGCCGACGTGATTCTCAGTGAGGCCAAGGTCGCGATCGTGCCGGGGGAGGCGTTCGGTACACCGGGCTACGCGCGCTTCTCGTTCGCGCTGGCCGATGCCGACATCGAGGAAGGCATCCGCCGCATCGCAGCGTTCGTCGGCGGCTGACGCGTCGCCGTCGCCGCGCTCGCCGTGATGACGAGCGCGACGATCACCGCGGCCACGCCGATCCAGCCCCGAACGTCGAGGTGTTGGTCGAGCACGACGGTGGCCAGGACGGCAGCGGTGAGTGGTTCGACGAGCGTGAGCGTCAGCACCGTGGGCGGTGAGAGCGTGCGCAGTCCGAAGCCGTAGCAGGTGTACACGACTGCGATCGTCGCAACGCCGAGGTACACCGCGAGCGCTGCGCCGTCGGGGGTGCCGACCCAGCTGACGTCGCCCATCACGAGTGCGGGCACCACGAGGACGGCAGCGACACCGAACATGCCGGCCATGCACACGGTGGAGTCGAGCCCCGTGGCGATGCGCCGCTGGCAGATCAACGCGTACACCGCCCAGGCGGCGCCAGCCGCGATCGCCGACACGATGCCGATGAGATCCGTCGCGGCCGAGGGTTGGCTACCGACGATGAGGGCGATCCCGGCGATCGCGAGAGCGGTGCCGATCGCCCAGCGTCGACTCGGGGGTCGCCGCAGCAGCACCGCGTCGATGACACCGGAGATGGCCGGGGCGCTCCCGAGCGCAACGACGGTCGCGAGCGCCACGCCGGTGCGGCTGGTGCCGGTGAAGAAGCACACCTGGTAGAGCACCACGGCCAATGCGCCCGCAACGATCCACCGCATGTGGCCAGCCAGCGCGCTCGGCCGGTGGCCGGCGGCGAGGGCGATGATCGCGAGGGCCGGGCCACCGATCGCGAGACGAACGGCGCCAACCGTGACGGCTGATGCGTCCGGGGCGAACCGTGCGACCGCGACACCCGCGGTGCCGCACACGATCCCGCCGATGAGCACGACGATCGACGTGGAGGTGCGGCCATGCATGTGGCGATCGTGCATGATCACGCCCACCAGATGCCGTGACGCGTCGCCAGTGCGGTGACGGTGACGAGTACGAGGCATTCGGCCACCTGCTCGGCGGCGCCGAGGACATCACCGCTGATGCCGTGGATCTTGCGCATCGCAAGCCAGCCGACGGCTCCCGCACCGACCATGGCGGCGACGGCGAGCGGAGCGACCCACCAGCCCGCTACGAGCGCGGTGATCGCGAGACCCATCGCCGCGGCCAGGCCGGCGCGGGTCCATGTCGTCGACTGGCCGTAGTCGGCGCCGAGGCCGCGGTGGGTGGCGAGCGGCGCGGCGGCCATCAGACCAACTGCGGCGGTGCGGGCGAGCACGTGCGCGGCGATAGCAGCGACGAACATCGCTGCGGGCCCCGGCAGCGATCCGAGCGAGAGGATGCGGATCACGATCGACGCGCACATCGCAGCGACGCCGTAGGTGCCGTGGCGGGAGTCCTTCAGGATCTCGAGTCGTCGTTCGAGCGTGACGCCGCCACCGAACGCATCAGCGATGTCGCCGAGACCGTCCTCGTGGAACGCGCCGGTGATCAGCAGGCCCACGGTGACGGCGACCGCGGCGGCGACGAGTGGCGGCGTGAGGTGCCAGAGGCCCGCACCGACGCCGCCGACCGCGAGGCCGATCAACGCGCCGGCGAGTGGGAACCACACCACCATGCGCGCCATGTCGGGTGCCCGTCGTAACCGGATGGGGATGCGGGTGAGGAACTGCAGCGCGGCCAAGGGGCCGAGTGGCGGCAAGCCACCCGCCGCGTCCGTCATCCGAACCACTCGCCGAACGTCGGTACCTCCACCACGCCTGCGCAGGCCATCGCCACCAGCGGCACCGCAGCCATCGCGCCCGAGCCCTCACCGAGTCGCATCCCGAGGTCGAGCAGCGGGTCGAGGCCGAACCGCTCGAGCAGCAGGCGGTGGCCGGGTTCGGCTGACTGATGGCCCGCGATGCAGTGGTCGAGCGCGTCGGGTCGCGCCGTGTGGAGTGGGAGGGCTGCCGTGCCCGCGAGATAGCCGTCGAGGACGATCGGTAGCCGGCGATGACGAGCCGCAACGATCGCTGCGCTCATCGCGACGAGCTCGGCGCCGCCGACCTCGCGAAGGATCTCGATCGGGTCGGTGGTCCCCGCGATCCGCGTCACGGCAGCCTCCACCGCGGCGCGCTTTCGTTCGAGCCCGTCGTCGTCGACGCCAGCGCCGCGCCCGACCCAGTCGGCGACGTCGCCCCCGCAGATCGCTGCGGCGATCGCTGCCGCGGCCGTGGTGTTGCCGATGCCGAGCTCGCCGAGGACGAGCAGGTCGGCGTCGAGTCGTTCGACTGCCGCGCGAGCGACTGCAACGATCGCGTCGAAGCGAGCCTCGTCGAGTGCGGCCTCGCTGCGGATGTCGGCAGTGGGGTTGCTGACGCCCACATCGATCACGTCCACCGTCGCGCCCGCTACTCGGGCGAGGGCGTTGATCGTCGCTCGCTCGGCACGCACGGCGGCGAGCATCGCCCCGGTGACCTCCGTGGGGTAAGCGCTCACCCCGGCGTCGCGGGCCACGCCGTGATCGGCCGCGAACACCAGGCAGGCGGGTCGCGACACGGCGGGCGCTGCCGTGCGTTGCCAACGCGCCACCCACACGGCCACCTCGTCGAGGCGTGCCAGTGCGCCCGGCGGCCGCAGCACCTGCGCGGCCCGCTCCGCAACCAGCGCAGCGGCGTCATCGTCACCGGACGGCATCGTCGCGATCGCGTCGCGCAACCAGGCGCTCATGACAGCAGCTCGCGGGGATCGCGGAGCTCGAGCGCGCGTCCGGCCACGAGCAGCAGCGTGCGATCGGCGATCCGGGCGACGCGCTGGTTGAGGCGGCCGAGCTCGTCGCGATACGCACGCCCCAACGCAGTCTCGGGCACCAGCCCCAGCCCCACTTCGTTGGAGATCACGATCGTCGGGGCGTGGCGGGCCTCGAGTTCGCGCTCGAGATCGTCGTACGCAGTGATCCGCTCCGCATCGGACGCCAGATGGACGAACAGGTTGCCCGTCCACACCGTGAGGCAGTCGACGATCACGAGTGCATCGGGTGCCGCGTCGCGCACCGCGCCCGCAAGGTCAACGGGTGCCTCGATCGTCGGCCAATCGGGGCGCTCGTCGCGGTGTCGTGCGATGCGCTCGCGCAGGTCGTCGTCGAAGGGTTCCGCGGTGGCGATGAACACGACCGCCCCTTCGTGGCGGAGGCCGATCTCGACCGCGAGCGAGCTCTTGCCGCTGCGGGCACCGCCGAGCAGCAGCGTGATCATCAGTAGTCGATGCCGCGCTTGGCGGCGATGCCGCGGTCGTATGCGTGCTTCACGTTGCGCATCTCGGTGACGGTGTCGGCGATGTCGATGATCGACTGCGGTGCGTCACGCCCCGTGACGATGACGCTCACGTGGGCGGGGCGGTCGCGCAGGTCGCGCACGACCTCGTCACCGTCGATCCAGGCCCAGTTCGCGAGGTAGGTGAGCTCGTCGAGGATGACCAGTTGATACTCGCCGCTGGCGAGGAGCGCCGCCGCCTTCGCCCAGCCGTCGCGGGCGAGCGACTGGTCGTGGTCGAGATCGGTGGAGTCCCAGGTGAAGCCATCGCCGACGGAGAGCCACTCGACGCCGAGTTGTCGGCCCATCACTTCCTCGCCGACCTTCCAGTCGCCGCTCTTGATGAACTGCACGACCGCGACCTTCCACCCTCTGGCGAGTGCGCGCAGCATCACGCCGAATGCTGCACTGCTCTTGCCCTTGCCGTCGCCGGTGTTGACGAGCAACAGGGAGTCGATCCCGTGCAGACCGATCGGTCGCGGGTCGTCGAGGGGCGGCTCGTCGCTCATGGGTTTCGGAGTGTACGCAGGCTGCGCTATGGTCGGTCTGCTCCAGCTCAGCGAAGTCCGGTTCCACTCCGGCACTGTCCCGCAACGGTGAAGCGTGCGGCCCTCGGGTCGACACGACAAGTCCGGTCGCCTGATCTGGGGCGCGACTACACCCTCGAGGCAAGGGGCGGATCGCATCGGGGCCGAGCTCCGTTGAGACCTTCACCGCTTGTCCTCCTGTTCCGGAGGACTGATGTCCTCCAGATCCCGGAGGATCATCCATGGCACGTTCCCGGTTCCGACCATCGCTGGCACTTGCCGCGATCGTCGCACTCGGTCTCACCGCATGCGGCTCCGATGATGCATCATCCGAACCGGAGACGGCCGCACCGTCCACCACGTCGCTCACGACATCCCCCGACACGTCTGCTGGCACGGGGCCGACCTCCGACATGCGCATCGTCAGCTTGTCGCCGTCGGCCACGGAGATGATCTACGCGATCGGCGCGGGCGACCTCGTCGTCGCGGTCGACGACCAGAGCAACTTCCCGGCCGAGGCGCTCGACAAGGCCACCGATCTGTCCGGCTACACCCCCAACATCGAAGCGATCGCCACCTACACGCCCACCCTGGTGTTGCACGACGGCACCAACCCCGACCTCAGCACACAACTCGCGTCGGTGGGCATCGACGAGTGGATCGGTGCTGCACCGTCGACGTTCGACGATCTCTATGTCCAACTCGAACAGCTCGGTGCGGCGACGGGCTATGTCGCCGACGCCGCGAAGGTGGTGGCCTCGATGCAGAGTGACATCGACGCTGCCGTTCAGTCGATCGGTACGTCGGCGTCCGCACTCCGCTTCTACCACGAGCTCGACGACACGTTCTACAGCATCACGTCGAACACGTTCATTGGCCAGGTGTACGGCATGTTCGGGTTGCGGAACATCGCCGATACCGCGGAAGGCACCACCGACTACCCGCAGCTCAGCGCAGAGTTCATCATCAGTCAGAGCCCCGAACTGATCTTCCTTGCCGACACCAAGTGCTGCGGGCAGAGCGCCGACACCGTCGCAGCTCGCAAGGGCTGGGGCGCGATCGCTGCGGTGGCCAACGGCGACGTGGTGGAACTCGACGACGACATCGCATCCCGATGGGGCCCGCGGGTCGTCGATCTGGTGCAGCAGGTGGCCGAGTCCATCTCCCGCGTCACGGCGAACGCCTGATGAGTCGTCGTGCCCGTTGGTGGCTTCCCGGGTCGGTCGCGCTGCTCGTCGGCGCGCTCGTGCTCGGCGTGATGATCGGGCCGGCTGGCAACTGGGGGAGTGCCGACTGGAACATCATCTGGAACGTGCGGTTGCCGCGCGTGGTCCTCGCCGGGATCGTGGGGGCGATGCTCTCCCTCGCGGGTGCCAGCTATCAGGGGGTCTTCCGCAACCCGCTCGTCGACCCGTACCTGCTCGGTGTCGCCGCGGGCGCAGGGCTCGGCGCGACGATCGTGTTTGCCGTCGATCGTGGCGCGACGGTCGACTGGGTGGTCGACCCGTTGCCCGTCGTTGCATTCGTCGGGGGACTGATGGCCGTGCTGCTCACCTACCTCGTCGGCGCCTCGTTCGGTGCCAGCCGCAGTGGGGTCACCTTGGTGCTCGCCGGCGTGGCGGTGACGTCGCTCGCGACCGCGGTGCAAGCGTTCGTGCTGCAGCGCAACAACGATGTGATCCGAGAGGTGTACAGCTGGATCCTCGGTCGACTCAGCACCGCCACCTGGCGAGACGTCACCCTCGTGCTGCCGTACGTGGTGGTGTCGAGTGTGGTGCTGCTGCTGCACCGTCGGCATCTCGACGTGCTGCGCGTGGGCGACGACGAGGCGGCTGCGCTCGGCACGAACGTGCGCCGGGTGCGACTGGCCGTCGTGATCGCGGCGACCATGGGGACAGCAGCGGTGGTGAGCGTCAGCGGCTTGATCGGCTTTGTCGGCATCGTCGTACCGCACCTCGTGCGGCTGCTCGCCGGCGCGTCGTATCGCGCGATTCTGCCGATCAGCCTGCTCCTCGGCGCAGCGTTCCTCATCTTGGCCGACATCCCCGGGCGCATCCTGCAGAACCCTGCCGAGACCCCGATCGGTGTGGTCACCGCGTTCCTCGGTGCTCCGTTCTTCATCATCGTGCTCCGCACCCGGAGGACCGTATGAGCTCGCTCGTGTTCCGATCGCTCGGTGTCTGCTACGGCAAGCGCGATGCGATCGTCAACTTCACCGACACCGTGCGGCCGGGCGAGTGGCTCTGCCTCATCGGACCGAACGGGGCCGGCAAGTCGTCGATCCTGCGCGCCGTTGCCGGACTGGTGCCGCACACGGGCGACATCGAGGTCGACGGGTCGCCGCTCGGTCTTCGCGCCGCGCGTCGTCGTGCCGAACTTGTCGCGTACGTGCCGCAGTCGCCCGAGATGCCAAGCGACATGACGGGTCGCGAGTACGTGATGCTCGGCCGCACCCCCTACATCGCGTACTTCGGTGTGGAGACCGCGCACGACCGAGCGATGGTCGAGAGCGTCCTCGCCCGGCTCGACCTCGACGAACTCGGCGACCGGATGATCGGCACGATGAGCGGCGGCGAACGTCAGCGCCTCGTGATCGGCCGAGCGCTCGCGCAGGAGGCGCCGATCCTGCTGCTCGACGAGCCCACCTCGGCACTCGACATCGGCCACCAGCAACAAGCGCTCGAACTCGTCGACCGCCTCCGCCACGAGCACGGACTCACGGTGGTGAGCGCGATGCACGACCTCACCCTCGCCGGGCTCTACGCCGATCGCCTGTCGCTGATGCACCGCGGTCACGTCGTCGCCACGGGCGGCGCCGCCCACGTGTTGCGACCTGAGACGCTCAGCGAGTTCTACGGCGTCAGCGTCGCGGTGCACCACCAGGACGACGGCACGGTCGTCGTCGTCCC
>JBMOFX010000116.1:0-8296 GCA_049318665.1 Ilumatobacteraceae bacterium
CTCCTCCCGTGATCACCCTCGAGACGGGGACGACGCTCCCCCCCGGTGACACCACGGCCACCACCGAGGCGGGCAGCACCGACACCACCGAGGCCGCAGCCACCACCACCGAAGGGCCGACCACCACCGTGGCCCGCACGTTCACGTTCGGGAACGGCCCCTGCCCGGCCGAGGACGGCTCGAGCACACTGCCCGAGAAGCCCGAGGCACCGAAGCTGTGCATCGACCCGGCGAAGACCTACACCGCCACCGTCGAGACGAACAAGGGTGAGTTCACGATGGAACTCAACACCGCGTTGGCACCCGGCAACGTCAACAACTTCGTCACGCTCGCCCGGTTCGGCTACTACACCGACAGCACCTGCCATCGAGTCCTCACCGATTTCGTGGTCCAGTGCGGCCGACCGAAGGGCGATCCGAGTGTCACGGAGACGAAGCCCGGCTACACCGTGGCTGATGAGCTGCCCGCACCCGACTCGTACCGGGACGCCGTCGTCGCAATTGCCAACACTGGGCAACCCGACAGCGGCAGCGGCCAGTGGTTCATCATCACCGGCTCGCAGGGCGCGGCCCTCCCGCCGAGCTACACCGTGCTCGGCAAGGTCACCTCAGGGTTCGACACGACGGTGAAAGTGCTCGCTGGCCTGGCCGACCCGCTCGCTGAGAATGGCACGCCGCCGCTCAGCCCGATCGACATCGTGAAGGTCACCATCACGGAGTCGTGAAGCCGGGCAGTTCGCCGTGCACGGTGAGATCGCCAACCGATTCCCATCCTGCGGTTCGGCGCACCAGCGCACTGCCGATCGGCGCACACGCCACCGGCGTATTGGCCAGTTCGAGCGTGCGGTGCATGCGGTCGGGTGACCACGATTCCGCGTCGTTGACAAACGCCAAGCCATCCACCAGACCGAGTCCGAGCGTGAACGCACCGCCACGCGGGTCGACCATCGGGTCGCACAACGCTGACGCGCTCGCACCGACGCCGACCACCAGGCCACCGTCGGCGAGCACCTGTCGCACCGCGTCCCACGTGGGGGTGTCCTTCAGCACCGACCGCAGGTGCAATGGCTGGTCACCCACGAAGTACACCGCCCGCGCGTTGCGGACCACCTTGGCCGCACCCATCTCGAGCGCTTCGCCACGACGCAACACCATCAGCGCCTCCACCTCCACACCCAGTCGCTCGGCCCACGACAGCGCCGCAGCGACCAGACGCTCCGGTTGCTCGTAGGCGTCGGCTGTCGGCAGCATCACGACGCGGCCAGCATCGGCGGTGACACCGACTTCCGCGAGGAGCCGTGCGTCGAGGTCGTCGTTGGCGGTGAACGGGCCGCCGCCCTGCAACGCGATGATGCCGGTCATGGCTGCGAGCGTAGGCGAGGCCGCGATCAGCCGACGTCGAAGGTTCGCAGTTGCTCCATCGCGTGCTCCCAGACGCCGGGCAGCACCGGTTCCACGTGCGGTCCGTTGCGTGCGATGACACGGTCGGCGGTGATGTCGTGCTCGCGCCAGGTGGTGCCGCCCTCGGCGAGGTTGAGCAGCATCGGCGCCATCCGATCGATCGCCATCACGTAACGCGCCTCGGGCGTATCGCCGCGTTCGTACTCGTCCCAGAGTTCGCGCAGCATGGCCCCCGCAGCGGGTGGAAGCAGACCGAACAGGCGGTCGGCCGCGGCCTGCTCACGGGCTTCCTTCGACGCGGCGTCGGCGCCCTGGTCGTACGCGAACGTGTCGCCAGCATCGATCTCGACGATGTCGTGGGTGAGCGCCATCGCCACGGCCCGTCCGACGTCGACCGGTTCGGTGGCATGCGCCGCGAACACGAGCGCAGCCATCCCGAGGTGCCACGAGTGCTCGGCCGTGTTCTCCCGGCGTGACCCGTCGGCCAGGCGATTGCGCCGCTCGACCGACTTCAGCCGGTCGAGTTCCATGAAGAACGAAATGGTGGCGAGGACATCGTCGGTCGGCTGCACTTGCGAGACGTTACCGGTGGGTAGCTAGGGTCCGAGGATGGCTGAGATCAAGCGCGTGGGTGTTCTGGGTTCGGGGATCATGGGGTCCGGGCTCGCCGAGGTGATCGCCCGAGCGGGCTATGACGTTGTTGTCCGCTCGCGCTCGCAGGCGGCGGCCGACGCCATGGTGGCGTCCATCGACAAGGGACTCACGAAGGCCATCGAGCGGGGCCGGGCAACGGAGGAAGAGCGTGCCGCGATCCTCGGACGGATCACCGCCACCGACCACCTCGGCAACGTGGCCGACTGCGATCTCGTCATCGAATCGGTCGTCGAAGACCTCGCCGTGAAGAAGGCGCTGTTCGCTGAGCTCGAAGAGATCGTGAAGCCGTCTGGCATTCTCGCCACCAACACCTCGACGCTCCCGGTCGTCGAACTGGCGATGGTCACCAAGCGGCCCGAGCAGGTGTGCGGCATCCACTTCTTCAACCCGGCGCCCGCGATGAAGCTCGTCGAGGTGATCCGTCCGATCACTGCGAGCGACGACACCGTCGAGACGGCGCTTGCGTTCGCCACCGCATGCGGCAAGGACGCTGTCGAGGTGAAGGACCGCGCGGGATTCATCGTCAATGCGCTGCTGTTCCCCTACCTCAACAACGCCGTTCGTCTGTGGGAGACCGGCACGGCCTCGATCGAGTCGATCGACACCGCGATGAAGGGTGGCTGCAACTTCCCCATGGGACCGTTCGCCCTACTCGACCTCGTCGGGCTCGACACCTCGGTGTCGATCCTCGACGCGCTCTACGCCGAGTTCCGTGACCCGAACTACGCAGCGGTGCCCACGCTTCGCCGCAAGGTCGCCGCCGGCCAACTCGGCCGCAAGAGCAAGCACGGCTTCTACACGTACTGACACTCACCGCGGCCACCCGCACGGCACACTGGACCGCGTGACCTGGGGACCGCCACCGCGACCGGTCGAGCCTCCGTCGTCTCGATGGCGGATGCCCGACCCGAGCACCGCCGACAGTGCGGGCCTCTGCGCCGTCGGCGCCGACGTCCAACCGGGGACACTGCTCGCCGCGTATCGCAGTGGGCTCTTCCCGATGCCGGTGCGCAAGCGGGCGATGGGGTGGTGGTCGCCCGACCCGCGCGGCATCCTCCCGGTCGACGGCATGCGCATCTCGCGCTCGCTGCGGCAGAGCTGCCGCAAGTACGAGGTGCGACTCAACAGCAGGTTCCGGCGGGTGATGGAGGCGTGCGGCGACCCACGGCGCGAGCACGGCTGGATCACGGGCGAGCTGATCGAGGCCTACGAGCGCCTGCACCTGCTCGGCTGGACGCACTCGGTGGAGACGTACCTCGACGGCCGGCTCGTGGGTGGCGTGTACGGGGTGCTGATCGATCGGTTCTTCGCGGGCGAGTCGATGTTCTCGACCGAGCGCGACGCATCGAAGGTCGCGCTCGTCGCGCTGGTCGACTGGCTGGGTGCGATCGGCGTCGAACTGCTCGACGTGCAGTGGACCACCGACCACCTCATCTCGCTCGGCGCGATCGACGTGCCACGTGGTCAGTACCTCGAGCTGTTGGCGACTGCCACCGAACGGCGGTGAGTGATGCCAAGTCGTGAGACGGTGGCGCGGCGCCGAGGGTCCGCCGACCCCCGGCGCCAGCAACCGTCGTGTCACGAGACCGCCGACGTCTCGCGCACGTCGATCCCGGCAACGAGTCACCGGGGATCGAACTGCACCCACTCCATGCGTGTGCGAACAAGTCATCGGCCGCTCGGTGGGCGACTTGAGCGATTCTTGAGCACCTTCGCGGTCGTCCCCATGGTGGTCATCACGATGGTGTCGACAACGGCGTGCGGCGGCGGATCACACGATCCGAGTGCGATGACGCCGGTGATCGAGCGGCTGCTCGCCGATCGGCCCGCACCCTCGACCGATCAGGTCGAGATCTGGATCTGCCGGGTTCCGACGGACACCACCGCCGCCATCTACGGTCGCCTTCCCCTGCGACTCGACCTCGACCCCGCGACGGTCGCCGCACAGCTCGCCGCACCCGTCGGCGACTACTTCCGCAACATCTCGGCCGGCCGGTACTCCGTGTCGATGGCGGCAGGTGGCGTGATCGAGCTGGGGGTCGACGAGACCGACGCAGACTGCGTCGCTCGCGCCGTACGACAGGCATCGACGGACGCGTCGGTGGTGCTCGCGGTGGCGAATGCCGAACACGTCGCCGGCGAACCGGGCGGGCGTGGCACAAGCGGCACGTGGCCGACGTGCGTCGATGTGTGCACCGTTGCCCACACGGGCCGGGCCGCCTACGTGGGCGCGAGCGACTTCAGCCCCGACTGGGGTCCGGTGCCGCTGCTCGACCTGATCGAGCACGAGCTCGGCCACACCCTCGGCCTGCCGCACTCGGGCCTCGGCGGCCCGAGCGGCGTCGACTATCTGAGCGCACTCGACCTGATGAGCAACAGCGCCTCACCGCGCGACGTCAACCCGAGCACGCTCGACGGACCCGATCTGATCGCGATCGACCGGGTCGATCTGGGCTGGCTGCCGCTCACCGACACCGTGCTCGGCGCCACCGGCACCGTCACCGTCACGCTGGCCCCATCCACGGGGCCGAGCGGCACGCGCCTGCTGGTGCTGCCCGTGGACGAACACCGCGTCGTGACGGTCGAACTGCTCACCCCGACCGGCTACAACGCCCACCTCCCGGAGGCCGGCATCGCGGTGCATCTGGTCGATGACTCGACGGGCACCGGTATCGACCGGACCCAGCAGCCGCTCGTCGGCGAGCCGCCGTTCACCGAACTCTTGAGCGCAGGCGAGCGCTTGACCACCCATGGCTGGACGATCACCGTGACCGCGCTCGACGCCGCGGCCGGGTCCGCGACGGCGGCCGAGGTGGCAGCACGCCGTACCGACGGGTAACACTGGCGTCATGGCAGCGGAGAGCACCCCCACCCCACGGCGCGACGAACCGTGGTTGATGCGCACCTACTCGGGGCACTCGACGGCACAGAAGAGCAACGAGCTGTACCGAACGAACCTCGCGAAGGGACAGACCGGGCTGTCGATCGCCTTCGACCTGCCCACCCAGACCGGCTACGACCCCGACTCCGTGATGGCCCATGGCGAGGTGGGCAAGGTCGGCGTGCCGGTGGCGCACCTCGGCCACATGCGGGCGCTGCTCGACGGGATCCCGGCGGCCACCATGAACACGTCGATGACGATCAACGCCACCGCCGCCTGGCTGCTGGCGCTCTACGTCGCCAACGCCGAGGAGCAGGGCACGCCGTCGACGGCGCTGCGCGGCACCACGCAGAACGACATCGTGAAGGAGTACCTCTCGCGCGGGACCTACATCTTCCCGCCCGAGCCGTCGAAGCGGTTGATCGTCGACATGGTGGCGTGGTGCACGCACCATGCACCGAAGTGGAATCCGATGAACGTCTGCTCGTACCACTTGCAAGAGGCGGGCGCGACACCGGTGCAGGAGATCGCGTTCTCCCTCGCGACAGCGATCGACGTGCTCGACGCGGTGCGCGACAGCGGCCAGGTCGAACCCGACCAGTTCGCCCAGGTGTTCGCATCGATCTCGTTCTTCGTGAACGCCGGCATCCGCTTCATCGAAGAGGTCTGCAAGCTGCGTGCGTTCACCGAACTGTGGGATCGGATCGGTCTCGAGCGCTACGGCGTCACCGACCCGAAGGCGCGACGGTTCCGCTACGGCGTGCAGGTGAACAGCCTCGGCCTCACCGAGTCGCAGCCGGAGAACAACGTCCAGCGGATCGTGCTCGAGATGTTGGCCGTCACGCTCTCGAAGAAGGCTCGCGCCCGCAGCGTGCAGCTCCCGGCGTGGAACGAGGCGCTCGGCCTCCCCCGGCCGTGGGACCAGCAGTGGTCGTTGCGAATGCAACAGGTGCTCGCGTTCGAGACCGACCTGCTCGAGTACGGCGACATCTTCGATGGCAGCACCGTGATCGAGGCGAAGACGCAGGAGCTGCAAGACGCTGCGTGGGCAGAGCTGAACGACGTCCTCGACCGAGGTGGCGCGTTCGAGGCGGTCGACGAGCTGAAGGGGCGTCTCGTCCGATCGATGGCCGAGCGCACCCGGCGCATCGAGGCCGGCGACCAGACCGTCGTCGGCGTGAATGCGTACACCGAGTCGACGCCGTCGCCGCTCGGCGGCAACGACAGCATTCTCACCGTCGACCCGGCGGTGGAGGCCGAGCTCATCGCCGACGTGCATGCATGGCGCGCCACCCGCGACCAGGCAGCGGTCGACGCAGCGATCGCAGCGCTGCGCATCGCCGCACACGACGGCACGAACATCATGGAACCCTCGATCGCGCTCGCCAAGGCGGGCGGCACCACTGGCGAATGGTCGTCGGTGCTCCGTGACGAGTTCGGTGAGTACCGAGCACCCACCGGCGTCGCCGCCGCCGTCGGCCGCCGAGTCGGCGAACTCGCCGACGTCGCCACCTTCGTGAAATCGATCGTCGGCGGCCCACCGAAGTTCCTCGTCGCGAAGCCCGGGCTCGACGGCCACTCCAACGGCGCCGAGCAGATCGCCGTCGCCGCACGCGATGCAGGGATGGAAGTCGTCTACTCGGGCATCCGCCTCACCGTCGACCAGATCGTGGCCTCCGCCCGCGACGAGGACCCCGACGTGATCGGTCTGTCGATCCTCTCCGGATCACACCTCGCGCTGGTGCCCGACATCCTCGCCGGTCTCGCTCGCGAGGGTGTCGATGCACCGGTCGTCGTTGGCGGGATCATCCCCGAAGGCGACCGCGATCGACTCACCGCGGCAGGCGTGGCGGCGATCTACACGCCGAAGGACTTCCAGATGGCCAAGATCATGCGCGACGTTGCCGACCTGGCCGTCACGCACCGCGGCGGCTGACGTGGCCGACGACCGGAGCGAAGGCATCTGGCGCCGCCTGGCCCTGCCCGTGATGCACCGATTCCGCTCGCGCCGTGGCCAGGCGATCCTGGAGCGCTTCCCCGATCTCGGCTCGATGCGCGTCTGCGATGTCGGGGGCTCGGCCCACTTCTGGGAAAGCATCGGGCTGCGGCCCGGCGAGCTCGACGTGTACAACATCGACGTCACCGAGACTGCTCCGGCCACCGACGACGGCCCGTCGATCCCCATCATCATCTACGACGGCGAGCACATCCCGGTCGCCGACGGCCACTACGACCTCGCGCTGTCCAACTCCGTGCTCGAGCACGTGCCACCCGCACAACGTCAGCGCTTCTGCGACGAGATGTGCCGAGTCGGTCGGGAGGTGTTCCTGCAGACACCGAACCGCGGTTTCCCCATCGAGCCGCACTTCGTGTTCCCGTTCATCCACTGGCTGCCCCGCTCGATCGGACGGCACCTGGTGGCGATCACACCGTGGCGCATCCTCAGCCGCCCCGATGCTGCGACGCGACGGAGCTACTTCGACGACACCCACTTGCTCAGCAAGGCCGAACTACGCCGGCTCTTCCCGATGGCCGAACTGCGGGCCGAGAAGGTCCTCGGCCTCACCAAGTCGTGGTACGTGACCGTCAGACGTTGACGGGCTGCTGGGCCTGCACCCACTGCTCGAGATGCGGGCTGCTCTCGAGGCTCGTGATGAGCGCGTAGCGAGGTTCGGTCCCGGGGTGGACCACCACGTGCCACAGGCGCTGCGTGTCGACGATGAAGCGGGCACCCTTGTGGAGCGGCACACGACGCTCCGTTGCCGGGTCGGGGAGACCGTCCGGACCGTTGTCCATCAGCAGCATGTAGCTGTCGGGGTTGTCGGTGAGCTCGACCCAGGTGCGCACGACCCAGCCCTCGTCGTCGGGGTTGAACCGGTTGTTGTCGTCGCGGTGGATCGAGCGGATCGCGGTCTCCCGATCTTGCGGTTCGAGCTTGATGATCCGCACGCGGCCGAAGTTGGCCCCGATCGAGTCGACGTAGTTGCGCAGCGTCGGTGCGAGGTCGGCGTTCGAGGTCCACAACGCGTCTTTGTCGGTCTTGCCCTTGTCCCAGAAGCCGCGACAGTCGAGTTGTCCGTCGGCCGATGCGAGCGGCGCGAAGTTGGTGTCGCCGCCGCTCTTCCAATCCATGTACTCGAGCGCCGTCCACTCCTCACTCGGCACGGGCAGGTCGAGGTCGGCGAGCGGCACGAATCCGGTGTCGGCCAGCGACACCAGACGGGGATGCGGGGTGTGGAGCGGGATCTTCACGCTCCAGTGTTCCTGGGTCGGCCAGAAGCTCATGTCGTCAGCCTATGCCTGGCGCTCACGTCGTCGAGGTCGTCGAGGACGTGCCTGCGCCGGCCGGCACGGTGGGCG
>JBMOFX010000117.1:0-8273 GCA_049318665.1 Ilumatobacteraceae bacterium
GCATCACTCCGGAAGGGATCACCGAGGTGATCCTGTGCACCAACCCCAACACCGAAGGGGAGGTGACCGCGATGTACCTGGCGCGGATGCTGCAGCCGTTCGGAGTGCGCGTCACCCGAATCGCGAGCGGCCTGCCGGTGGGTGGTGACCTCGAGTACGCCGACGAGCTCACGCTCGGCCGAGCGCTCGAGGGTCGTCGTGACGTCAGCGCCTGACGCGCTCCATCTCATCGAGTAACGCGCGGGCTCGATCGAACGCGTCATCGTCGTCGATCCACGACGGGTCGAACGCGACGCGGTCGAGTGTGCCGGCGAGTTCGACCGCCGGTCCGGCGGCCGGTGGTGCCACGGCGGTCCATCGACGGGCAAGCTCGGGGTTCGAGCAGTCGGGTTCGATGCCGAGCGACTCGGAACGCGAACGCCACCGATCCTGCAGCAGACCCCAGCGCCCGCGACGTCGCCGGTGGATCACGGCGCGAACGAGGCGAACGAGGAGCACGAGGGCGAGCAGTGATGCGGCGACCACCCCGACGATGCGGACGACGGTCGCGCCGTGCTCTCGAGCCGCCTCACGCGCGCCGGTCGCGAGCCCGGACCCGATGGACCCCGCGTCGGCGTTGCCGGCGAGTGGGACGCTCGCGGTCGGGTCGAACGCTTGCCAGCCGGTGTCGGGGAACCACACCTCGGTCCACGCGTGGGCGTCCTTCGAGCGAACTGTCCAGACGCCGCTGACGGAATCGCGTTCGCCCGGCACGTACCCGGTTGCCACCCTGGCGGCGATGCCCTGGGTGCGCAGCATGATGGTGAGTGCGGACGCGATCTGTTCGCAGAAGCCGAGTTGCGACTCGAACAGGAAGTCGTCGACCGCGTCGGCGCCGGGTTTCGGGATGGGTGCGTCGAGGTCGTAGCGCGTGTTGGCTCCGATCCAGTCCTGGATCGCGAGGACCGCGTCGTAGGTCGATCCGGCCCGGAACGTGAGTTGCGTGGCGAGATCGCGAGTGCGTTCGGTGGTGCTGGCCGGTACCTGGAGGTAGCGATCGAGCGGCGATGCGACGGTCAGCCAGCGAAGGTCGCCCTGCTCGCGCAGCGATGCGTCGGTGACGCGATGCCGCTCGGACACCACGGTGTAGACGGCCCCCTCGGTCATCACCACACCCGACCGCAGCGCACCGTCCGGGCGGGCGAACACCGGCGCGTCGATGAGCACGCGGGTGGGACGGTAGGCGGCGAAGATGACGTTCGGGTGATCGACCGCGAGGTAGTAGGTCTGGACCAGTTCGTCGTTCTCCACGCGGTACGACTCGCTGACGTCACCGTCCGCAGGCGGAATCGCGACGTCGGGCCCAGGTGCACCTCGCCCCGGGTTGTCGTCGACGTACCACTGCCGACCGTCGAACCGGCTAAAGGTCTGGCCGCGCCAGAAGTCAGGCTCGGGTGAACGAACGCGCATCACGACCTCGTCGGTGAACGAGCCGCGGATCGAGGTGTCGAACGAGGACGAGAAGCCGGGATACCCGCCGACCTGTGTGCCCTGGCGGCTCGGCTGCGGGTCGGTCTGGCCTGGCGGGACGGTCTGGCCATTCGTGTCGGTGATCGCCCCGGCCGTACCGATCGGAACGATCGAGTCGAACGACGCGGGGCGTCCGAGCGACACGGGGCCAGCGGGCACCTGAACGGTCAGCAACAGGGCGACCGTGGCGGCGGCGAGGACTGCGGCGCGGGTCGCGCCGATGGTGAACGAGCGAATCGTCGGCACGCGACGCGGGCCCGATCGGCGCGGGTGGGCCGCACGACTGACGGCCATGAGCCACGCACCACCCCAGGCGAGCAACCACCAGCCGATCAACGGGTCGACGCGCTGCGCGGCCGCGTACGCAGCGACGACGAACGAGAAGGCGAGCCCGGCGCGCGCCGAGCGCCGATCGGCACACTCGAAGCCGTGCATGAGCACGAGGATGCCGAGCATCTTCGGCATCGGTCCCGCCAGCGCGCCGGTGACGCTCGTGACTCCGCCGACGGTCCGGAGGCTCGCCGCAATACCCAGCACGGCAGCGATTCCGACGACCGTGCGCATCGTCGTCCGCAGCCAGCGATCCCGACCGGCGCGTTCGGCGAGCGCGTTGGTGACCATCGCCGACACTGCGCATACGGCGACGAGCCCGACGGACACCGAGATCGAGGCAGACCCGGCCTTCGCGAGCATCAGCAACGACAGCGCACTTGCTGCTGCCACCCACCAGCGCGACGTCGGCGGGAGCACCGCGTCGGGCTCGCGTGGCTGGTGCCGCCATCGTCGACCTGGCGGCATGATCACCGGCGGTATGCACTCGGCCGACCAGCGTGCGATCGCGTCGTGATCGCGCAACGGCACCGCCGGGCGATCGCCCACCACACCCCACACGTCCGCCCCTCGGCGGAGGCCTTCCTGGAGCGTCCACCGGACTCGGGCGGCCTCGCTCCCACCGTTGGACGCGCGCGGATCGGCCCTGACGACCCACCGTGTGGTGATCGTCGGCCGGTGCTCGAAGACGGTGAGGGTGCCGGTGCGGATCGAGGTGGGCCAGTGGACCGCGGCATCGCCATCGCCTTCTCGCCAGCGCCGGACGCCGTCGAGTTCGTCGTCGGCCGACCGGTGTTGGTCGATCGCGTCGCCGTCGTTGCGCCCGGTGCGCTCGAGGACGATGGTCGTGGCAGGGCCAGCCGGTGCGGGTGCGATCCACGTCGAGGCGATGGGCACCCGTGTACGGCGGCGCCACCACACGATGCCTGCGGGCCCGGCGGTGGTGGTGATCACCTCCAGGTCGTTGATCACGCCACGCTCGACGAAGACGGCCTCGAGTTCCGTGTTCGAACCCTGCAGCCAACCGGCTGCGACGTCGGCGCCACGGTCGACGACCCGGCAGTGGATCGGCGGCAGATCGCCTCGACGTGCGCACACGACCAGTGGGAAGGGCTTCCCGACATCGACCGTCGTCGGTGCGGTGATCTCGATCGCGCCATGCCGGCGCAGCCGAATCCATCCCCCGACGATCGCCGCGACTGCGTGGACGACTGCCGCCGCGAGCAGGATCGCCACGGTCGTCGCACCCGTGAGTCGAAGGAGGCCGTACGCGGCCATCCAGCCGAACAGGAGGTAGCCGAAGCCGGACGACAGCCCGGCGGGCCGTGTGCTCACACGCTCGGCGGCCGAAGCTGCCGCAGGCACTCCGCCACCACGCTGGCGCCTGCGGTGGTCGACCCGTCGCCATCCTGCAGGACCAGTCGGTGCGCCAAACCGGGAATCGCTGCGCCGATCACGTCGTCGGGCACCACGTAGTCGCGGCCGCGCATCACGGCCACGGCGCGGGCGAGACCGATGAGTGCCAGCCCGCCGCGCGTCGATGCGCCGAGCCGCACTCGCGAGTGCGCTCGGGTGAGCTCGAGGAGCTCGACCACGTACCTCGACACGGCTTCGGGGATCGTGACACCGTCGACGGTGTTGCGCACGGCGACGAGCGCGTCGAGGGTGGTGACGGGATGGATGTCGTGCAGTTGGCGACGACCTCGGCGCCCAGCGATGACCGCGACCTCGTCGTCGAACGATGCCCGACCGGGAGATACCACCGCGGCGAACCGATCGACCGTGCCTTCGCCCAGGCGGAACGTGCCTGCCACTTCGATCGGGTTCTGGGTGGCGACGAGGAAGAACGGATCAGGAAGCAGATGGCTGTGACCGTCGATGGTGACGGTGCGCTCCTCGGCGGCTTCCAGCAGCGCGGATTGCGTGCGCGGGTTGGTGCGGTTCAGCTCGTCGAACACGACGACGTTGGCGAAGATCGGGCCGGGGCGGAACGTGAGCCGGAGGTGGTCGTGGTGCGTATCGGGCACGAGCGTGCCGGTGACGTCACCCGGGAGCAGGTCGACCGAGCCTTGAATGCGTCGGAAGCTGCCGCCGACTGCGCCGGTGATCGCCTGCGCGAGCAAGGTCTTGCCAACGCCGGGCACGTCCTCGATGAGCAGGTGCCCGCGCGACAACAGGCACGCGGTTGCCAGTTCGACTGCGGTCCGCTGCCCGGCGACGACTGCCGTGACGGCGTCGATGATCGCTGCGGCAACTGCGCGAGCTTGGCTGAGCTCGATCGACCGGTCGGCCGGTGCACTGCCAGCAGGTGCACTGGTGGGTGGCGCGATGCGCGCGGGAGGGGGAAGCACAGCCGTCATCGCCAAGGTCATCGGCCGACAGCCGGTCGAACTTCAGCGCGAAGGTGAGACGCGACGAAGGCACCACCTCTGGAGTCGGTAGCGGGCGGACGGGCCGACTCCGGAAGCGGTGCCTCCGTATGACGCCAATGTTACAGATGTTACGAAATGATGTCAAGCATTCAGACGGTGCGGACCAGGATCGCATCGCCCTGGCCGCCGCCACCGCACAGCGCGGCGGCACCGAGGCCACCGCCGCGACGGCGCAGCTCGTGCAGCAGGGTGAGCGCCAGGCGGTTGCCGCTCATGCCGATCGGGTGGCCGAGCGCGATCGCGCCACCGTTCACGTTGACGACGTCGTCGGTGATGCCGAGGTCGGCCATCGATGCCACACCGACGGCCGCGAACGCTTCATTGATCTCGAACAGGTCGACGTCGGCGAGGGTCTTGCCAGCGCGCTCCAACGCGCGCAGGATGGCGCGGCTCGGCTGCTGGAGCAGCGACGCGCTGTCGGGACCGGCGACCATGCCGTAACCGACCACCTGGCCGAGCGGTGAGACACCGCGTGCAGCGACGGCCCGCTCGCTCATCAGCACCACGGCGCTACCGCCGTCGCTGATCTGCGATGCGTTGGCAGCGGTGATCGTGCCGTCCTTGTCGAACGCAGGCTTCAGCGTGGCGAGCGACTCCATGGTGGTGCCGGGCCGGACACCCTCGTCGGTCTCCACCAGCATCGGCTCACCCTTGCGCTGCGGGATGCTCACCGGGATGATCTCGTCGGTGAAGCGACCTTCCTTGATCGCGTTCGCAGCGCGCTCGTTCGACTTCATCGCCACTTCGTCCTGCTGCTCGCGGGTGATGCCGCCGGCCGCGTACCGCTCGGTGCCGAGGCCCATCAGGCACGCGTCGAACGCGCACCACAGCCCGTCCTTGATGATCGAGTCGGCGAGTTCGGTGTTGCCGTAGCGGAACCCGCCACGTGCGCCCGGCGCGAGGTAGGGCGCGTTGGTCATGCTCTCCATGCCGCCAGCGACAACGATGTCGGCCTCGCCTGCGGCGATCATCTGGTCGGCGAGGTAGATCGTGTTGAGGCCGCTCAGGCAGACCTTGTTGATGTTGACCGACGGGACGCTCATCGGGATGCCGGCCTTCACGGCCGCCTGCCGCGATGGCACCTGACCCTGACCCGCCATCAGCACCTGTCCCATCAGGACGTGCTCGACCTCCTCGGGCGCGACCCCGGCGCGCTCGAGTGCGGCCTTGATCGCAAAGCCGCCGAGGTCGGCGGCGCTGAACGATGCGAGCGCACCGCTCATCTTCCCGATCGGCGTGCGTGCTCCGGCAACGATGTACGAACCAGCCATGACTTCCTCCTCATGAGAACTTGCTCGCAGCGTACGCAGCCGTTGCTACCCGCCGGTAACCGGGCGTCGCCCGTCAGCCCGGCGGCGCAACGAACCGCAGCATGGGCCACAGTTCGGTTGACTCGTAGCCGAGCGCCCAGATCGCGATGCCACCGAAGCCCGCCAGCCGCGCAGCCACCGCACGGTCGACCACCGCCTGTGCGTCGGGGTAGTACACGGTTCGCCTCACGGTGCAGGTGACGGTGTCGAGTCGCGCGGCTGATTTCAGAGTGCCGAGGTCGATCGGGGCCACGGCCGACGATGTCGAGCCCGGTGGGACGTAGACGGGCACGGGCGTGCTACTCGGACGGTCGCCGACGAAGCTCTGGTTCCAACTGAAGGTCAGTTCACCCGACGAGTGTCGGACGGGTGTTGCCCCGTTCGCGGCGGCGAGCGTGTTCGCGTTGCGCATCAGCACTGACGTGGTCGTGAGACCGGCGCTGAGTGGACACGTGCCGCTGGTGACCGTCGCCCAGTTGCGGCCGTAGGTGGGCACGCCGAGTTGGATCTTGCTGAGCTGATCCGCGGACGTGCCTGCGACGAAGGTGGCGATGACGTCGTTCACCCACGACATCGGTGCGATCGGGCCGGGCGCCGAGACGCTCCAGTCGTAGACCATCAGGCGAAGGTCGTCGATCCACGGGAGGATCGTCAACGGGTCGTACACGGTGTATCCGGGCGCGCCAGCGCTGGTGGTCCAAATCGGCGGCACCGTGATCGAGAGCAGCTTGCCGTTGGCGTCGAGCTTGCCCGCCAACTCTTGGACGAAGGCAACCCAATCGGGCCGTGTGTTGCCCCACGACGACCGACCGTCGCTGAACGCAAAGCCCTCGTAGTCGAGATCGATGCCGTCGTAACCCCTCGACTGCACGAGCGCGACGATCGTGTCGGCGTGCTGCGACCGCGTCGTCGGATTATCGAGAATCGCGGCCATCACGCCCTTGCCCGTGCCGTCGGTGATCGATGGCACCACCGTGAGGCCGGCGTCTCGGGCGTTCGTGACGGCACGGTTGAGGTCGGTCTGCGAGCCGCTCGGGACGAGGCTGGTGGTGCCGGTCGCGCTGAAGGCGAACGGCATCACATCGCTGATGATCGACGCGTTCGCGGCGAGGTTGGCGCTGCCGTTGGTGACCGCCGACGAGGCCCAGGCAGGGACCCAGCCGTTCACGAACTTGCGCGGCGTAGCCGCCGAGCCGGCGCCCGGCTCGGACAGCAGCGCCATCGCAGCGAGCGCGACGACGCACAGGATCTTGGTCCGGCTGCGCACGGGCGCGACCCTAACCCCGACGCGCCGTCGGCACGCCGCGGCCCCGCGCGCACCCCGGCCCGGTTTCGGTGGCGTTGCTACCCGTCGGTAACGTCTGCTCATGCAGCACTACCTCGAGGCCATCCAGTCCGGCGCGTCTGCCGACGACATCGCAGCCCTGCCGATCCCCGATCACTACCGCGGGGTGCACGTACTGGCGTCCGAGCAGGAGATGTGGGCAGGGGTGCCGAGCGAGGAGAAGGATCCCCGCAAGAGCCTGCATGTGGGGGACGTGCCGACACCGGAGCTCGCGCCCGACGAGGTGTTCGTCGCGGTGATGGCGAGCAGTATCAACTTCAACACGGTGTGGACCAGCATCTTCGAGCCGATCAGCACGTTCGGTGCGCTGAAGCGGCTCGCTCGCGAGAGCGAGTGGGCGAAGCGTCACGATCAGCCGTACCAGGTGGTGGGCAGCGATGCGTCGGGCGTGGTGGTGCGCGTCGGTTCAGCCGTGCGCAACTGGAAGCCCGGCGATGCGGTCACCGTGCACTGCAACCACGTCGACGACCAAGACCCGAGCGCCCACGACGATTCGATGATGGGCAACAACCAGCGCATCTGGGGCTACGAGACGAACTTCGGTGGTCTTGCCGACCTCGCGTTGGTGAAGGCCAACCAGCTGATGCCGAAGCCCGCCCATCTCACGTGGGAGGAAGCGGCCGTCAACGCGCTGTGCAACTCGACGAGCTACCGCATGCTCGTGTCGAAGAACGGTGCGTCGATGAAGCAGGGCGACGTCGTGCTGATCTGGGGAGCCACCGGCGGTATCGGCGCCTACGCGACGCAGTACGTCTTGAACGGCGGCGGCATCCCGGTGTGCGTCGTCAGCTCGCCCGACAAGGCCGAGATCCTGCGGAAGATGGGTGTCGAGCACATCATCGACCGCAAGACCGCCGGCTATCGCTTCTGGAAGGACGAGCACACCCACGACGAGAGTGAGTGGCGTCGTCTCGGCAAGGACATCCGCGACCTCTGCGGCGAGGACCCCGACATCGTGTTCGAGCACCCCGGGCGCTCGACGTTCGCCGCCTCCGTCTACGTCACGAAGAAGGGCGGCACGGTCGTGACGTGCGCGGCCACGAGCGGCTTCATGATCGAGTTCGACAACCGCCACTTCTGGATGCGGTTGAAGAACCTGGTCGGCTCGCACTTCGCCAACTACAAGGAGTCGTACGAGGCGAACCGGCTCATCAGCAAGGGGATGATCCACCCGGTGATGAGCCAGGTGTTCGCCCTCGACCAGACCGGCGAGGCGGCCTACCAGGTCCACCACAACATGCACGAGGGCAAGATCGGTGTGCTGTGCCTGGCGCCCGAGGAAGGTCTCGGCGTCACCGATCAAGCGCTGCGCGACAAGGTCGGCGACCAGCTCCACCTGTTCCGCCG
>JBMOFX010000118.1:0-8253 GCA_049318665.1 Ilumatobacteraceae bacterium
GCTCTACCGCGAGCCCGAGTTGGCGGTGCGCGTCATCCGCGAGGAGTTCAACGCCGAGTACCGCGGCATCATCATCGACGACCAGCGCCTGCACGACGACGTGAAGGACTACGTGACGGCGTTCAACCCCGAACTCGCCGACCGCATCGAGTTCCACGACGAGGTCGAGGACGGGCTCCCGCTGTTCGAGCGCTATCACGTCCACGAGCAGCTCCACAAGGCGCTCGATCGTAAGGTGTGGCTCCCGAGTGGCGGCTCGTTGATCATCGAGCACACCGAGGCGCTCACGGTCATCGATGTCAACACGGGCAAGAACGTCGGCACGACCAACCTCGAAGAGACCGTCTTCCGCAACAACTTGGAGGCCGCCGACGAAGTCGCCAAGCAACTCCGGCTGCGCGACATCGGCGGCATCGTGGTCATCGACTTCATCGACATGGAGATTCGCGACAACCGCAAGAAGGTGGTCGAGGCCTTCCGCAACGCCCTCGCCCGCGACAAGACCCGCACGCAGGTGTTCGACATCTCCGAGCTCGGTCTCGTCGAGATGACCCGCAAGCGCATCGGGGAAGGTCTGCTCACCAACTTCGCCGACCAGTGCCCGAATTGTGAAGGGCGCGGCGTCGTGATCGACCATGCGCTGTTGGGCTGAGGCTCCGAGCCCGGTAGGGTACGAACCCGCTATGTACGCAGTGATCGAATCCGGCAACAAGCAGGAACGTGTGACCGAGGGGCAGCAGATCCACGTCGATCTGCTGCAGGCCGAGCAGGGCAGCGACGTGTCGCTGACCCCGGTGCTCCTCGTCGATGGTGACACCGTTCTCGCCACCCCAGACCAATTGAAGGGCGCTTCGGTCACCGCTCGCGTCGTCGGCCTCGCCAAGGGTCCGAAGATCGACGGCTTCACCTACAAGCGCCGTACCAACCAGCGTCGCCGCTACGGCCACCGTCAGCAGTACACGGTCGTCGAGATCACTTCCATCACAAAGGGCTGAGCCATGTCGAAGACAAAGGGTGGCGGGTCAACCCGCAACGGTCGTGATTCCAACGCACAGCGCCTCGGCGTGAAGGTCTTCGGTGGCACGCAGCTCACCGCCGGCACGATCATCGTTCGCCAACGTGGCACCAGGTTCCACCCTGGCAAGAACGTCGGCATCGGTGGCGACGACACGCTGTTCGCCCTCGTCGATGGCGCCGTTGCCTTCGGTGAGCGCAAGGGCCGCAAGGTCGTCGACGTCATCCCGTCGGCCTGACCCGGCCGGCCGCCGTGCCCAACGCTGCAGCCGCCCTCCGGGCACTGCAGTTGGTCGATCTCACCGATCTCGGTGACGACACCACCTCCGACGCCGTTGCTCGTCTCTGCGATCGTGCGATTGGCCCGTTTGGCTCTACTGCTGCCGTGTGCGTGTGGCCACGTTTCGTCGCACACGCCGTCCAATGCCTCGCCGGTTCCGGAGTTCGCGTCGCCACGGTGGTCAACTTCCCCGACGGTGGGATCGATGTCGCCAGCACCGTCGCCCTCACGGCCGCAGCGCTCGACGACGGTGCCGACGAGATCGATCTGGTGCTCCCGTATCGAGCGTTCCTGGCCGGTGACGTGACCGCCGCAGCCACGATGCTCGATGCCGTACGCGCCGTGGTGGTGGCCCCCGCGCTGCTGAAAGTGATCCTCGAGACCGGCAGTTACCCCGACCTCGACGCCGTACACCGTGCCTCGCGTCTCGCGATCGATCACGGCGCCGACTTCATCAAAACGTCCACCGGCAAGACCGCCGTGTCCGCGCAGCCTGAGGCCGCCCGGGCGATGCTCGACGAGATCCGCGCCACGCCGCACGTGGTCGGGTTGAAGCCGTCCGGCGGAATC
The DNA here is from genome assembly GCA_049318665.1 of Ilumatobacteraceae bacterium. Taxonomy (GTDB): domain Bacteria; phylum Actinomycetota; class Acidimicrobiia; order Acidimicrobiales; family Ilumatobacteraceae; genus VFMC01. The sequence continues at coordinate 1,865 of JBMOFX010000118.1, forward strand.
CGAACGCTCGACGACGCGCTCGTCTACCTCGATCTCGCCGATGAGATCATGGGTCCGGCGTGGGCCACGCCGCGAACGTTCCGATTCGGCGCGAGTGGTCTGCTCGACGCCCTCGAAGCGGTGCTCAGCGGTTCGGTCCACGACACCGGCGACGCCAGCTACTGATTCGGCTCTACGATCGGCGCGATGCTGCCCCAGGAGATCATCCGCACGAAGCGTGACGGCGGGCGCCTCACGACCGAGCAGATCGACGAGTTCATCGCCGGCCTGACCAACGGTGCGGTCGCCGATGCCCAGGCCGGCGCGTTCGCGATGGCGGTGGTGTGGCGCGGCATGGACGTCGACGAGTGCGTTGCCCTCACCCGTGCGATGACGCGGAGCGGCATCCAGTTGGCCTGGGCGCTCGACGGCCCCGTGCTCGACAAGCACTCGACTGGTGGCGTCGGCGACACGGTGAGCCTGATGCTTGCCCCGCTGGTGGCCTCGTGTGGCGGGTTCGTCCCCATGATCTCGGGCCGCGGCCTCGGTCATACGGGTGGCACATACGACAAGATGGAGAGCATCCCCGGGTACCGGGCCACGCCAACGCAGGCCGAGTTCCGTCGGGTCGTCGCCAAGGTCGGTGCTGCGATCATCGGTCAGACCGCCGACCTCGCACCGGCCGACAAGCGGCTCTATGGGATTCGTGACGTGACCGCGACGGTGGAGAGCATTCCGCTCATCACTGCCTCGATCCTGTCGAAGAAGTTGGCGGCCGGGCTCGATGCACTCGTGATGGACGTCACCTGGGGCAACGGTGCGTTCATGTCGACGTTGCCGGGCGCTCGCGCCTTGGCCGAGAGCATCACCGGCGTTGCCGCCGGCGCGGGCATGCCGACCACGGCGCTGCTCACCGACATGAACCAGCCGCTCGCCTCCGCGGCCGGCAACGCGCTCGAAGTCGTCTACGCGATCGACTACCTCACCGGCGCGTCGCGCGAACCGAGGATGCACGAGGTGGTGATGGCGCTGTCGGCGGAACTGCTGGTGCTCGGCAAACTCGCGCGGACCCCGGCCGCCGGACGGGCGCAGCTCGAACGTGCGCTCGCGAGTGGCGAGGCCGCCGATCGGTTCGCGCGCATGGTCCGCGCTCTCGGTGGTCCGAAGGATCTCCTCACCAACCCTTGGAAACACCTCGAGCGCGCGCCGGTGCAGCTGGAGGTGACGCCCGCAGCCGTCGGCGTCGTGACGGGCATCGACACTCGCCGCGCCGGGCTGGTGGTGGTCGAGCTCGGCGGTGGTCGCACTCGACCGCAGGATCCCGTCGACCACGCAGTCGGCATCACCCACCTGGCCGAACTCGGTGACCATGTCGGCCCCGATCGCCCCCTCGGCGTGATCCACGCCCGCACCACCGATGCCGCCGTGCACGCGGCCGCGTCGCTCAACGCTGCGTACACGATCGGTCGCCGAGCAAAGGCGGCACACCCGGTCGTCGGCGAACGAATCGCACGCCGCCCCCGCTGACACACCGCACCGCCGAAGTGTCGCGTGTGGTCGTGACCCTGACGACGAGACGCGACACTTCCTCGGATCAGAGGGTCGTGCCGATGCCTTTCGGGAGACGATCGGTCGACCAGCCGAGCAAGGTGACGCCCTGGTGGCACGCGAACCGGTCGGTCATGCCGCCCACGTAGGCCACCGCCGCGTGGAGTGCTGCGGGGCTGCCGGCATCGACGCCCGAGACGCCGGGGAGCAAGTTCGGTCGATCGGCGTAGTGCTCGACGAGTGCCCGGAGCAACGCGACGACGCTGGTGGCCTGCGCAACCGACGCGGGCCGCAGGTAGACGTGCTCGTAGTTGAACTGGCGGAACGTGCTGAGCGCCTCGGCGAGCGGTGCTGTCATGCCGATCCGGCCGGACTGCGCCGCAGCATCGATCATCCCGCCGATGAAGGCGCCGAGTTGGTGCGAGCGGCGGGTGCCGCATCGGTCGGCCACGAGCGCGGGCAGCGTGTGCGCGCTGACGATGCCGGTGGCGACGGCGTCTTCGAAGTCGTGGCACACGTAGGCGATGCGGTCGGCCCAGCTCACCACCTCGCCCTCCGGTGTGGCGGGCGCCGGCCGGCTCCACGAATGGTTGCGGATGCCGTCGAGCGTCTCCCGGCACAGGTTGAGCGCCGCGAGGGTGACATCGGCACCCCACTGCGCATGATCGAAGCCACCGTCGACGTAGGGGCTGAGCGCATCCTCGCTCGCGTGGCCGCCCGGGCCGTGGCCGCAGTCGTGGCCGAGTGCGATCGCCTCGGTGAGCGCAACGTTGAGGCCGAGTGCCCGCGCCACCGACGTGGCCACTTGGGCGACCTCGAGCGCGTGGGTGAGGCGCGTGCGCTGGTGGTCGTCGGGGAACACGAACACCTGTGTCTTGCCAGCCAGGCGTCGAAACGCGCTGGCGTGCAAGATGCGGTCGCGGTCGCGCTCGAAGCAGGTGCGCCACGGATCGGGCTCCTCCTCAACGAACCGGTCGCCGGCGCCATGCGCCCGGGTGGCGAGCGTGGCGAGGGCGGCATGCTCACGTTCCTCACGTGCGCGGCGGTCGAGTTGGAACGACGACCCGCTGCCGGCCCACGAGTCGGCGTGCGCGAGGCGCACACCATGTTCGGCACCGTGACCAGCCATCGTGGACGCCCACCGGGAGGCACGCTCGCCGACCTCAGCTGACGTGTCAGGCGAGATGTCAGGCGGCTGGTTGACGCTCACGACGGCAGGGTAACGGATGGGTGAGATGCGCCGCCGGTAACCTCGGTGAGTCCTCTATGAGCCAGTTCATCGACGAAGTCCAACTCAACGTCCGTGGTGGCGATGGCGGTGCTGGGTGCGTCTCGTTCCGTCGTGAAGGGCCGGTCGCGTTCGGTGGACCCAACGGCGGCGATGGCGGCGACGGCGGTGACGTGTGGTTGGTCGCCGACCGCAACGTGTCGTCGCTCATCGCATTCAAGGACCACCCGCACCGACGCGCAAAGGACGGCGTCCACGGCAAGGGCAAGGACCAGCACGGCAAGCGCGGCGAGCCGCTCGAGATCGCCGTCCCCGAGGGCACCGTTGCCTACGACATGTACACCGGCGAGCTGCTCGCCGACCTCGCCAACCACGGTGACCGCTGGCTCGCAGCAGCCGGCGGCCGAGGCGGGCGCGGCAATGCCAAGTTCTGGTCGAACAAGCGACGCGCCCCCACCTTCGCCGAGCAGGGTGAGCACGGCCATGAACTGTGGTTGCGTCTCGAGTTGAAGTTGATGGCCGACGTCGCGCTGGTGGGGTTCCCGAACGTGGGCAAGTCGACGCTCATCAGCGTGATCAGCGCCGCCCGGCCCAAGATCGCCGACTACCCGTTCACGACGCTCGTCCCCAACCTGGGCGTCGTGTCGCTCGACCAGGACACCAACTTCGTCGTCGCCGACGTGCCCGGCCTCATCGAAGGCGCGAGCGAAGGACGCGGCCTCGGCCACCAGTTCCTCCGCCACATCGAGCGCGCCCGCGTGCTGTGCGTGATGGTCGACCTCGCACCCACCGACGACACGAGCCCGCACGAGCAGGAGGCGATCCTCTTGCGCGAACTCGGTGCGTACCAACCCGAGCTGCTCGAACGTCCGCGCATCGTGGTGGGCACCAAGGCCGACATGGCGACGCAGGAGTGGGACGGCATGTCGATCTCGGCGATCACCAACCAGGGGGTGCGCGAGCTCGTCGGCAGCATGGCAGCGCTCGTCCACGAGGCGCGCCAGCAGCAGCCGGTGACGGAGGGCATCGTCATCATCAGGCCCGAGGCCGAAGGGGCGCGCGTCGAGCGCGTGGCCGATCACGAGTTCCGCCTCGTGGGTCGTCAGGTCGAGCGTGTCGTCGCGCTCAACGACGTCACCACGCCCGAGGCGCTCAACTTCATCGACCATCAGCTCAAGCGGCTCAGTGTGCCGAAGCTGCTCGCCCGCGCCGGCGCGATGGAGGGTGACGTGATCTGGATCGCCGGGTTCAGCTTCGAGTACCAACCGGACGCCTGAGCCATGCGGATCGTCGTCAAGATCGGCACGTCGTCGCTCACCGACGAACGCGGGGTCATCGAGGAGTCGGTGATCGCGTCGCTGTGCGAACAACTCGTCACCGTCCAGCGGGCCGAGCACGAGGTGATCGTGGTGAGCTCGGGCGCCGTGTCGGCGGGGGTGGCCGCGCTCGGCCTCGCCGCCCGGCCGACCGACACGGCCACGCTGCAGGCGCTCTCCGCGGCCGGGCAGAGTCGGCTGATGGAGGTGTACAACCGCCACCTCGGCGCACGTGGCATCGTGGGAGCACAGGTGCTGCTCGTGCCGCACGACTTCATCGACCGGCGGCAATACCTGCACGCGCGCCAGACGCTCACGAAGTTGCTCGAGCTCGGGTGCGTTCCGATCATCAACGAGAACGACGCGATCGCGAACGACGAGATCCGCTACGGCGACAACGACCGGATCGCGGCACTCGTGGCCCACAACGTCGCCGCCGATCTGCTGGTGCTGCTCACCGACACCGAAGGCCTCTACACCGCCGACCCACGGAGCGACGCGAGCGCGGCGCTGATCACACGCGTGGCGGCCGACGATCCGCTGCTCGCGGTCACTGCGGGTGCGACCGGTTCCAACCGGGGGAGCGGTGGCATGGCATCGAAGTTGTCGGCGGCGCGGATGGCCTCGTGGAGCGGCGTGCGTGCGGTCATCGCATCGTCCGACCGAGCCGACGTCGTGGTCGATGCGGTCGCCGGACTCGACGTCGGCACGACGTTCATGCCGAACGATCGCAAGCTGTCGGCGCGGAAACTGTGGATCGGGTTCGCGAGCCTCGTCGAGGGGTCGGTGGTGGTCGACGACGGCGCGAGGCGCGCGCTCGTCGAGCGGCACACGTCGCTGCTGCCTGCCGGTGTGGTGAGCGTGACCGGCACGTTCGACGAGGAGTCGATCATCGACGTGGTCGCGCTCGATGGCACCGTGCTCGCACGCGGCATGTCGATGTGCGATGCGGCCACGGTGCGCAGCGTGATGGGCAAGCGCACCGCCGACCTGCCGGCCGAGGTGGCCCACGAGGTCGTGCACCGCGACGACCTCATCCTGCTCGTCGGCTAGTCGGCCTGGTCGGCGGCGCCGGCGGGCGCCGTTGTGAACCGGCTCATCACCCGAGTTCGCACCTGCTGCAACTCCGGCACCTGCATCACGGTGAGCAACACCACGTACACCGCTACGCCGGCGACGCCGGCCGTGGTGAGCCGTACGAGTGCGCCCCAGCCCTCGTCATCGCCAACCAAACGCGCCACCAGCCACATCACCTCGGCCATCACCACACCGGCCAGCAGCATGCGCGCGAGCGGGCTGAGTACGGAACGCATGGTGAAGCCGCGCACCTTGTACGAGAGCGCGGCGAGGCTGAACACCGACGAGATCGTGTACGCGATCGCAAACGAGGCGGCCAGGCCGAGCACGCCGTAGCGGCCGACGAGCACGACGGCGACGACGATGTTGATCAGGTTCTCGAACACGTTGATGACGAACGGGGTGCGGGCGTCCTCGTGCGCGTAGAAGGCGCGCAGGATGAACAGGTAGAGCGAGAAGCCGATGAGGCCAAGCGAGAAGCCGGCCAGCGCAGCCGATGTGCGCGCCGCGTCGGTGGCATCGAAGTTGCCTCGTTCGAGCGCCAGACCGATCAGAGGGCGCCTCAGTACGAACATGCCCGCGGCGGCAGGCACGGCGAGCAGCAACACGAGTCGCGCACCGAGGGATGCTCGGTCGATGAAGCCAGCGCGATCGCGACGCTGGATCGAACGCGCCATCTCGGGCGCGAACGTCGTGACGATCGACATGGCGAGCAAGCCGTGTGGCAACACGAAGAACAGGTACGCCTTGGTGTAGGCGTCGAGTTTGCCGCTGCCGGGTTCGGCCAGGTTCTGCACGACGACCAGTGCGATCTGGTTCGCGACCACGTAGCCGAACGTCCACGCCGACATCCTGATCAGCTTGCGGACAGCGGGGTGTCGGATCTCGGGACGCCACTCGATGGTGACATCGGCGGCTCGCAGCGCGGGGATCAGCACCAATGCCGTCACCGCGATGCCGAGCGTGGCGCCGAGCCCGAGCGTCCACCGCAGCCGATCATTGGTGAGCACCTCCGCCAGGGCCGGCTCGCGACCATCGACGATGCTGGGCACGAGGAGGAGCGACGCGATCAGCGGGATGTCGGCCAGCACGGGTGCCCACGCGGCGGCGAAGAACCGCCGTCGTGCGTGCAGCAGCGAGTTGCCGATCGCCGTGAGTCCGTAGAAGAAGATCTGCAGCAGGAAGATGCGGGCGAGGAGCGTTCCCGCTTGGCGGTAGGTGTCGGCGTCGACACCATCGGC
>JBMOFX010000119.1:0-8121 GCA_049318665.1 Ilumatobacteraceae bacterium
AAGCGAGTCGGCCTCATCACGATCGTCGGCTGCATCACCTACATGCTGGCTGCGATGTTCCTGGTGATGAAGAACCTCATCGGTGTGCCGACGCGAAACGGTTGGCGGATTCCATTCGGGGGACCGAGCGCGTTCCTGAAGACCGTCGTCACCGATCCGCTCGCCGTGGTGCGCCACTACTGGAGTGACAACCGACCGTTCTACTTCTTGCAGATGACCCTCCCCGTCGGCTGGCTGTTCGTGGTGGCACCCAGCGTCTCGATGATCAGCCTCGTCGTCCTCGCCACCAACATGTTGAGCACGTTCTGGTATCAGTACCAGATCCAGTACCACTACGCGCTGGTGGCGGTGCCGGCGCTGTCGATGGGCGCCGTGTGGGCCGTGGCAGCGATGCGCGAGCGCTGGCGCCCGGCCGCCGTTGCGTTCGTGCTGTGCACGTCGCTGTGGACGTCCTGGGCGTGGGGTGCGATGCCCTTCAGCAAGTCGGTGCCCTACTCATGGCCACCCTCGCACCCGGTAGCGCTCGCGGCCGAGCAGATCATCGAGGACATCCCGAGTGATGCCGTCGTGTCGGCGCAGTACTCGGTGACGGCTCAGATCGCTCGGCGGACCGGCATCTACATGTTCCCGACGCCGTTCTCGGCGACCCTGTACGGGCCAGACGATTCGCTCGCGGGCACGCGACTTCCGTCCGCCGACAAGGTCGACTACGTCGTGATCCCTCCGACGCTCGAGCCCGACCAGCAGGCGATCTGGGACCGCGAGTCGGGTGCCTTCGAGCTCGTCGACCAGAACGATTACTGGCTGCTCTATCGCCGGCGGGGCTCGCGCTAGAGTGCCGACGCCGTGAAGCGGGTCCCGTGAGGCCCAAACGGCAGGAGAACCGACCGTGAGCTCGTCAATGAGTGTTCATGCACAGTTGTGCATGAACATGCAGCTAGGCTGGGCGGCATGATCCGTCCCGGCATCCTCGTCCTCGCCGATGGCAGCACCTTCGAAGGTGAACTCCTCGGTGCGCCGACCTCGAGCGGTGCGATCGGTTGCGGAGAGGTCGTGTTCAACACGGTGCTCTCCGGCTACCAGGAGGTGATCACCGACCCGTCGTACGCCGGTCAGATCATCACCTTCACCACCCCGCACATCGGCAACTACGGGGTCAATGCGACCGATTTCGAATCACGTCGACCGTTTTGCCGCGGCGTGATCGTGCGTGAGTTGGCCCGACGCCACAGCAATCAGCGCGCGACGGCGTCCCTCGACGGGCTGCTCGCTCGGTACGGCATCCCGGGCATCGGCGGGATCGATACCCGTCGACTCACGAGGGTGTTGCGCGACAACGGCGCCATGCCGGGAGCCTTTGGTGATGCGGCGGCCGAGGACGACGTGCGGGCCGCGGTGCGTGCCGAGCCGGGCACCACCGGGATCGACCTCGTTCGCGAGGTCACGACCCCTGAGCCGTACTCCGTCGGTGACGGGCCGCGCCTGATCGTGGCGTACGACTTCGGGATCAAGCATTCGATCCTGCGTGATCTCGCCACGCTGGGTCGCGTGACGGTGGTGCCGGCATCGACGAGCGCAGCCGACGTGCTCGCGATGCGGCCGTCCGGCGTGTTCCTGTCGAACGGTCCCGGTGATCCCGAGATGGTGCCGTATGCGGTGGATGCGATTCGTTCGCTGCTCGGAGAGGTCCCCGTGTTCGGCATTTGCCTCGGTCATCAACTCCTGAGCCTCGCCATCGGAGGCGAGACCTTCAAGCTGCCCTTCGGTCATCATGGTGGCAACCATCCGGTCCGCCACGAGGCAACCGGGAAGGTGGAGATCACCAGCCAGAACCACAACTTCTGCGTCGATCCGGCTTCCCTCGAGGGCAAAGCCTCTGTCACCCACCGCAACCTCAACGACGGCACGGTGGAAGGCCTGCAGCTCACCCAAGCGAACGCGTTCAGCGTGCAGTACCACCCGGAGGCCGGGCCGGGCCCCCACGACGCGAAGTACCTCTTCGGCTCGTTCGCCACGATGATGGGCGACCCACCGGGGAGAGCGTTCGTTGGTGGCGTAGCCGCCCCGAACCTCCCGCAACCCGAGCTCGGGGTGGCGTGATGCCGCGGCGCACCGATCTCCAATCGATCCTCATCATCGGCTCCGGTCCGATCGTCATCGGGCAGGCATGCGAGTTCGACTACTCGGGCACGCAGGCCTGCCGTGTCCTGAAGGACGAGGGCTATCGCGTCATCTTGGTGAACTCGAACCCCGCCACGATCATGACGGATCCGGACTTTGCACACGCGACCTATGTCGAGCCGATCACCTGGGAGGTGGTCGCGAGGATCATCGAACGCGAGCGCCCCGACGCCGTGCTCCCGACGCTCGGCGGCCAGACCGGGCTGAACACCGCGATGGCGCTGTTCGAGCGCGGCATCATCGGAGTGCCGGGCACACCCGAGATGATCGGAGCGAACGCAGAGGCGATCTCGACGGCCGAGGATCGCGACAAGTTCAAGCGCGCGATGATCGAGATCGGGCTCAGCGTGCCGCACAGCGGCATCGCGCACACGATGACGGAGGCTCGTGCCGTCATTCAGCAGATCGGCTTGCCAGCGATCATCCGTCCCGCCTACATCCTGGGTGGCCGCGGCACGGGTATCGCGAGCACGGCCGAGGAGTTCGAGGGAATGGCTGCCAATGGCCTCGCAGCGAGCCCGATCAGCGAGATCCTCATCGAGCAGAGCATCGCCGGATGGAAGGAGTACGAGCTGGAGGTGATGCGCGATCGCGCGGACAACTGCGTGATCATCTGCTCGATCGAGAACCTCGATCCGATGGGCGTGCACACCGGTGACTCGATCACGGTGGCGCCGGCGCAGACCCTCAGCGACGTGGAGTACCAGCAGATGCGCGACGCAGCGTTTGCCTGCATCCGCCGAGTCGGCGTCGAGACCGGTGGCAGCAACGTGCAGTTCGCCGTCAACCCGGATACCGGCGAGCAGGTCGTGATCGAGATGAACCCGCGCGTCTCGCGGAGTTCAGCGCTCGCTTCGAAAGCCACTGGCTTCCCGATCGCGAAGATCGCGGCGAAGCTCGCGGTCGGCTACACCCTCGACGAGATCCCCAACGACATCACCCGCATGACTCCTGCGAGCTTCGAGCCGAGCATCGACTACGTGGTCACGAAGCTCCCGCGGTGGGCGTTCGAGAAGTTGCCAGGCACCAGCGGTGTGCTCGGGACCCAGATGCAGTCGGTCGGCGAGGCGATGGCGATCGGACGCACCTTCCCCGAGAGCTTGCAGAAGGGTCTCCGGTCGCTCGAACAGGGACGACTCGGTCTCGGGTGCGACCCTGCGGAGGAGCAACTCGACCCGATCAACGACGGTGACCTCCTGGCCATGGCGGCGATCGCAACGCCCGATCGAATTCAGCAGGTCGGCGAACTGCTTCGTCGTGGCGTCGACATCGAGCAGATCTACACGGCAACCCGTATCGACCGGTGGTTCCTCGACCAGATGGCGCTCATCACCGACGAGCGGCACGTGCTCGCCGCGATCGGCCTCGGCGGCATGGACCGCCTCGCGTGGCGCCGAGCGAAGCGCTTGGGCTTCAGCGATGCACAACTTGCCTATCTCTGGGGGCTCGACGAGCTCATCGTGCAGGCAGCACGAGAGTCGTTCGGGGTCGTTCCGACCTACAAGACCGTCGACACGTGCGCGGCCGAGTTCGCGGCGCAGACCCCGTACCACTACAGCACCTACGAAGACGAGACCGAAGTCCGCTCCAGTGATCGGCGTCGGGTCGTGATCCTCGGCAGCGGACCGAACCGGATCGGTCAGGGCATCGAGTTCGACTACTGCTGCGTCCATGCGTCGTTCGCGCTCCGCGACGCCGGCTATGAGACGGTGATGGTCAACTGCAACCCCGAGACGGTGAGCACCGACTACGACACCAGCGATCGCCTCTACTTCGAGCCGCTGACGCGCGAGGACGTCCTCAACGTGATCGCTGCGGAGACGGCAGCGTCGGGCGGTGTGGCGCCGAAGGTCATCGTGTCGTTGGGTGGCCAGACCCCGCTCAAGCTCGCCGGACTGCTGCCGCCGGAGATCGTCGTCGGGACGTCACCCGCATCGATCGATCTCGCGGAAGATCGCGAGAAGTGGAACGCGCTGTGCAACCAACTCCAGATCCCGCAGCCTCCCGGTGGTACGGCGACCGACCTCGAAGAAGCGCTCCAGATCGTCGATCGCATCGGCTTTCCCGTTCTGGTCCGACCGAGCTACGTGCTCGGCGGTCGGGCGATGCAGATCGTGCACGACCGCAACCACCTGGCGCGCGCGATGGCCGAGCTCGCCGGCTTCGGCAGTCTGGGTAAGGAGGGCGGTCTCTCCGCCGAGCGCCCGGTTCTCATCGACCGCTTCCTCGAAGATGCGAAAGAGGTCGACGTCGACGCGATCCGCGACCACACCGGCGAGGTGTTGATCGGCGGCGTGATGGAACACGTGGAAGAGGCCGGAGTCCATTCCGGTGACTCAGCGTGCGCGATCCCGCCGCAGACACTGCCCGGCTGGGTGGTCGAGGTGATCGCGGCCTACACCCGCGCGATCGCCGCGGCACTCGACGTGCGCGGTCTCATCAACGTCCAGTACGCGGTCACCGGCACCACCGTGTTCGTCATCGAGGCCAATCCCCGTGCCAGTCGTACGGTGCCGTTCGTCGCGAAGGCGACCGGTGTGCCCCTCGCGAAGGTGGCGACTCGAGTGATGCTCGGCGCGACCTTGGCCGAACTCCGCATGGAGGGGCTGCTCGTCGAACCATCCGATCACGGACACGTGTCGGTGAAGGAGGCGGTGCTTCCGTTCAGCCGCTTCCCCGACGTCGACACGGCGCTCGGACCCGAGATGCGCTCCACGGGCGAGGTGATGGGCATCGCCGCGACCTTCGGCCAGGCGTTCTTCAAAGCTCAGCTGGCGGCCGGAACGGTGCTCCCCACGTCCGGCACGGTGTTCCTGTCCCTCGCCGATGCCGACAAGCCAGCTGGTCTCGTCGTCGCGAACCGGCTCCGGGCACTCGGCCTCGGCATCGCTGCCACCAAGGGCACGGCCGCGTACCTCGAGCGGTTCGACCATGCCGTCGACCTCGTCGTCGGGAAGGTGAGCGACGCGGGTTCGGGAAGCACGGTCGAAACCGCCGTCGACCTCATCGCCGCCGGAAGGATCAGCTTCGTCATCAACACCCCGCAAGGGCGCGGCGGTCGCACCGATGGTGAGGCGATCCGAAAGGCAGCCAACACGAATGGTGTCGGCGCGGTCACCACCGTCGAAGCGGCGCTTGCCGCCGCGGAGGGCATGGCCGAACAGAACGGGCGTGACATCGAGGTCCGGTCGCTGCAGGAGTTCCACGCTCGGTGAGTCCAGCCGCGGTCGACACGCGGGTCCGGGTCGGGTCGGTTGATCTCCCGAACCCGATCCTGCTCGCGTCGGGCACCGCGGGGTACGGCAGCGAGCTGGCTCCGTATCTCGACCTTGCGGCGCTCGGAGCGGTCGTCACCAAGTCGCTGGCACCGTATGCGTGGGCCGGCAACCCGGCGCCACGGTTGCATCCGGCGGGCGTCGGCATGGTCAATGCGGTCGGCCTCCAGGGTCCGGGCATCGAGGACTGGATGCGGCACGAGATGCCTGCGCTGCTGGCCACCGGTGCCCGCGTGGTGGCCAGCGTGTGGGGCCGTTCGGTCGACGACTACCGACGTGCCGCCGACATGCTCGCCGACGCGCCGGCAGGTGTCGTCGCTGTCGAGGTCAACCTCTCCTGCCCCAACCTCGAAGGTCGACGCGGCATCTTCGCCCACGATGCAGCACTCTCGGCGCAGGTCATCGAGGCCACCGTCACCGCAGCGCGACCTCGATGGGCGAAGCTGAGCCCCAACACGGACCAGGTGGTGGAGGTCGCACGCGCGGTCGCAGACGCTGGCGCCGAGGCTGTCACGCTGGTGAACACTTTGCTCGGCATGGTGATCGACGAACGCACCTTGCGGCCGGCGCTCGGTGCTGGCGGCGGAGGACTGTCGGGCGCCGGGATCCACCCGGTCGCAGTGCGTGTCGTGCACGACGTTCGGCGTGCGCTTCCCGAACTCCCGATTGTCGGGGTCGGCGGCGTGAGCAGCGGATGGGATGCCGTCGAGCTGATGCTCGTCGGAGCCCACGCGGTGGCGGTCGGCACCGCCACCTTCGCCGACCCACGGGCAGCGGCGCGAATCGTCACCGAAATGCGATCCTGGGCTGCGTCGCACGGGGAGCCGTCACTGGCTGGACTGACATCGCGATGTCACCTGAACGGGTGATCCCGGATGCCACCGCACCGGGAGTTGCCCTGGCTAGGGTGACCTCATGGCTACACCCCCGCAACTCTCCCCAGAACAGCGCACCGCTGCGCTCGCCAAAGCAGCCGAGGCCCGTACCGCCCGTGCCGAACTGAAGAACAAGTTGAAGCTCGGCTCGATGTCGCTCGCCGAGGCGCTTGCGTCCACCGACTCCACGGTCGGCAAGCTCAAAGTTGTGTCCCTCCTCGAGTCACTCCCCGGTGTCGGCAAGGTCAAGGCGCGCAAGATCATGGACGAGATCGGCATCGCCGACAACCGTCGTGTCCAGGGTCTCGGCCAGCAGCAGAAGGCTGCCTTGCTGGAGCACCTCGGCAAGTGAACCGCTGAACCCAACGGCGCCCATGGAGGATTCCGCTGACCGGATCTTCATCGTGTCTGGTCCCGGCGGTGTCGGGAAGGGCACCATCGTCCGAGCGCTCGTCGATCGTGACCCGGCGCTTTGGCTGAGCAGGTCGTGGACGACGCGCGAGCAGCGTCCTGGCGAAGCCGACGACGCCTACGTGTTCGCGGATCGCGCATCGTTCGAACACCGCATCGAGCGAGGTGGCTTTCTCGAATGGACCGACTTCCTCGGCAACTACTACGGCACACCCACACCTGATCCGCGCCCGGGCCGCGACACCGTGCTCGAGATCGAGGTCGATGGAGCCCGGCAGGTGAAGGCCCTCCATCCCGAGGCCGTGTTGATCTTCGTGCTGCCACCATCGCGCGAGGAGCAAGCACGCCGCTTGCGCGGCCGCGGTGATCCCGACCACAAGGTCGACCAGCGCGTTCGCAAGGCTGAGGAAGAGGAGCCGATCGGTCGGGCCCTCGCCGACCACATCGTCGTCAACGACGACCTCGAACGCACCCTCGAGGAGATGCTCGACATCATCAACCGGCATCGTCGGCCCTGAAGCCACCGATCGGCACGACACCCCAGGTAGGATGCGGCGCCCAGTTCAGGAGGACGCAACGAACATGCAGCGCACCCACGACACCATGATCTCCCCGCCGATCGAGGATCTCCTCGACCGAGTCGACTCCAAGTTCAGTCTGGTCACGCTCGCTGCGCGCCGGGCTCGGGAGATCAACTCGTACTTCAGCTCCCTCGGCGATGGCATCGGCCACATGGTGCCGCCGCAGGTGCCGGTCGTCGCGCACAAGCCGCTCAGCATCTCCTTCGAGGAGATCGCGGCCGACAAGATCGTGCGCACCGAGCCCGTCGACGAGGTCGAGCTCGACGGCGACGATGCCGACGAGGCGCTCGACGCCGACGTCACTGCCTGAGTGACAGCCGAGGGCCCGAGGTGCTCGCCGGTCGTCGAATCGTCCTAGGCGTTACCGGCGGGATCGCTGCGTACAAGGCCGTCGATGTCTGCCGCCGTTTGGTCGATGCTGGTGCCCACGTCATCCCGGTGATGACCGCAGGTGCCGAGCACTTCATCGGACGCACGACCCTGTCTGCGTTGGCGAGCGAGCCGGTGCAGTCCGAACTGTGGGACGCGCGCGATCCGATCCCACACACCCGCCTCGGACAGTCCGCCGACCTGATTCTGGTCGAAAGCCAACCAACAGCGGCGTGCTGCTGCACAAGACAGGCCCCGATCTCCTGTGGCCAACTTCAATTGAGGCCCAACTCATGCATGAGAACGCAGGCGACTTCTATTTGATCAACCTTTCGTCCATGACCGTCAATGGCAAGCAGGTTGGCCCGGTTGAGAAACCATACCTAAGAGCCAAGAAACAGGAGTTATCGAACGAGAAACCCCCGGGCG
>JBMOFX010000120.1:0-8049 GCA_049318665.1 Ilumatobacteraceae bacterium
GCCGTGCCGCCACAGTTGCTGAGCACTTCGAACTTCCCGCTCAGGTAGTCGGTCTGGTAATCGGTCCGGTCGCCGCGCGTGCAATCACTGGGAAGGATCGAGTCGATCGTCTCGTCGATCGTGGCGGTGCTGCCGTCCGGTGCCAGTGCCACAACGATGCCCGGCACGGAGTAGCCCGAAAAGAACGCCTCGAGGCTCGGGGATGCGAGCACGCCGGGCAGTGTCTGATCTCCGGCCGGCAGACCGGAGGTGTCCACGTCGCTCCACGCCGTTGGCACGTCGACGTACAACGATCCGGAGTCATCGACGATCCCGGTGTAGCCACCGAGGTCACTCGATGCCGTATCGGAGTCACCCGTGGCCTCGTTGGCGATCGAGGCCTCGAGCTCGAGCGGACGAGCGGTGTTGTTGAGCTCACCGGACAGGATCTCGTTCGTGTCGAATCGAAGCACCGGGATCGAGATCGCCTTGTCGGTGCCTTGAGTGCGCAGCACGTCGCAGTAGCCCTTCTTGGTGGCGTAGCCGTCGCGATCGAGGTCGGCTTGCGTGATGATCTGCCGACCAGCGAGGTCGGTCACGATGTCGCCGGGCTTGATGTTGAGATTGCTCGCTGGGCTGCCAGCCCGCACGCCGCTCACCCACAGGCCAGCGATGCCGCTCTCGGAGTCGAAGAACGCACGCCCGTTGATGCCGACGCTGTCGTAGTCCTTGCCGGTTTCGAGCACCTCGACGATCGGCTTCGCGAGCGCGGTGGGGATCGAATAGAAGTGCTCGACGCCCGTGCCCCCGACATCGCCACCGGAGTAGTTGACGCCGACCACCTGGCCCTTTTCGTCGACGAGCGGTCCGCCGGAGTTGCCCGGCTCCTGCCGAGCGTCGTGCTCGAGTGAGTAGTCGATCGACGCCCAGTCGGTCTCGCCATTTGCCTTCGCCTTGGTGATGGAACCGCGGGCAAGGGTGAACTCCGGGTCGCCGAGTGGGAAGCCAGCGGTCCACACATCGACACCCGGCGAACTGTCGCCGTCGTACCAGTTGACGAATGAGTATCCGTCGCCCTCGAGGTCGATCACGGCAAGGTCGTTGCATTCGGAGACGCCGAGGATCTTGGCGTTGACCGGGCTCTCCTGGCCGTCGACATACACCTCGAGGCTGCCAGCACCTTCGACCACGTGCTGGTTGGTGACGACCAATCCGTCGGACGAGATGATGAATCCACTGCCCGACCAGTCGGCTGCCTGCTGCCCCTCGGAGATGTCACGGAAGCTGCCGCTCGCGACGATGCGGACCGTTGCTTTCACCACGTCCTGCTTGTCGCTGATCGCACCTGCGGCGGACGGTTCCGTCGCTGCCGTTGTCTCGGTCGTGCCGGCGGACGTCGTCGCCGTCGTGTCGGCAGACTTGGTGTCGCCGCCTCCGCCACATGCGGCAAGCAGCAACGACACAGACAGCAGGATGGACGTACGGGTGGCGCGAACGCGAGATCGTGTCATGGGGGTGATTCTGCGCTCCGGGTTCGGCCCCTGTCATGGGTGCTAGCACGCATATCGCGAAGCACCCAGATCTCATCCTGAGTCAGCGGCGAGCGCGGGTGACCAGCGCGACGCCGACCAGTGCGACCACGAGGCCGACGAGGGCGAGGGCACCGAGGCGCTCGTCGAACAGGATCGCGCCCGCCACCGTGGACAACGCAGGAGTGAGGAAGAACAGGCTGCTGACCTTCGCAGCGGCTTGACGCTGCAGCAGCCACAGCATGATGAGGACGGCCGCAATCGACAGCACGAGCACCGCCCACACGAGCGCGAACACGGTGCGCCGCGTGAACGTGATGTCGAACCGCTCGAACACGCCGGCGAGCACGATCAGCACCGCGGCCGATGCCGTGTACTGCACGACGGTGCCCCACAGCAGCGGCACGCTGGCGCACCGCTTGCGCTGGATCAGCGTGCCGGCCGACATGCCGAGCACGCTGAGTGCCGAGGCGAGCAGCGGCCACAGCGTGACACCCGACGAATGAGCGAGGAAGCGGTCGATGACGACCACCACCACACCCGTGAAGCCGAGTCCGACCCCGACCCACTGCACGCGGGCGAGGCGCTCACCGAGCACGCGACCCGCGAGCAGCGACGTGACCACGGGGTGCAGACCTGCGATGAGGGCGCCCACGCCCGACGGCAGGCCGTGGTCGATGGCGACGAACACGCCACCGAGGTAGACGGCGTGCATGAGCAGGCCGGTGAGCATCGACCAGCGGACCTGGAGGGTGGTCGGTCGCGCCGCACCGCTCAACTGTGCGACACCCGCCAGCACCGCAGCGGCGATCCCGAGACGGATGGCGAGGAACGTGAGCGGGGACGCGTCCTCGGTGCCGTAGCGGGCGACCACGAAGCCCGTGCTCCACAGGAGCACGAACACCGGGCCGCTCAGGCGGACGGCACAACGCGAAAAGGGCGGGCCGCCGAAGCGACCCGCCCTTCGTTCGATCTGACCAGTGACGGTCAGGCGCCGCCCTCGACGAGGGTGACCTCGATCGGCTTGAAGGACTCACCCTTCACGTCGACCTTGTCGGCCTCGAGCTGCTTGATCGCCTCGTTGACGATGTCGTTCGTCCACGAGTTGGCATCCGGAGCCTTCGTGAGCACCGTGGCGCCTTCGAGGTTCTTCGTGCCAGTGGCGGTGGCGACCGTGCGATCCCACGCAGCGGTGTCGATGACGCCGACACCACCCGTTGCCGGCCAGATCAACTTGTTGACCTCGTTGATCTGCCACAGCTGGTGGCTGGCGCCGAGCTTCGAGCCCTTGGCGACCACGATGTCGCGGCACGACTCGGCGTTGTCGCGGCAGTAGGCCCAACCCTGCAGCGATGCCTTCACGAAGGCCACGGCCTGGCCGCAGTACGCCGGGTCGGTCAGACGGGTCTCGTCGGCCCAGACGGCGTCTTGGAGCATGCCCACGCCTTCTTCCTCATACGACACGACGTTGAGATCCTCCGGCTGGAACAGCTCGCCGGTGTCGGGGTTCTTCGCCTCGAGCACCTGCGCGTACTCGTTGTACGTCATTGCCTGAGCAACGTCGATGTCACCCGACAGCAGACCGTTCATGTCGAAGTTCTGCTGGAGGAGCGTCACGTCCTTGGCCGGGTCGAGACCTTCCTTGGAGAGCGCAGCGAAGATCTCGTACTCGTTGCCGAAGCCCCAGTTGCCGATCTTCTTGTCCTTGAAGTCCTTCGCAGACGTGACGTTCTTGTCCTTGAAGCTCACCTGCAGGGTGCCACTGCGCTGGAACACCTGGGCGATGTTGGTGACCTTGGCTCCGGCTTCGCGCTCGGCGAGTGCCTTCGGCACCCACGAGATGGCGAAGTCGACCGCACCGGTGGCGAGCTGCTTCTGCGGTGCGATGTCGACACCGCCCTCGACGATCTCGACGTCGAGACCCGCGTCCTTGTAGAAGCCCTGGTCGACGGCGGCGAAGTAGCCACCGAACTGCGACTGCGTGAACCACTGCAGCTGCAGCTTCACCTTCGCGTCCTTCGGTGCCTCACACTTCGACACGTCGACGGACATGCCGCCGGCGGTGGCGCCGTCGGCAGTGGTCGTCTCGCTCGACGTGCCCTCATCGCTGCCACAGGCTGCGACAAGCAGTCCGGCTGCGGTGATCGCTGCGAGCAGTGTTGCTGTTCTGTTACGCATGGTCCTCCCCTTTGTGTTGTGTCTGAACTTGCTGGTGCTCACCGGGAGATGCGTCGTCGCTTCCACGGAACGACGACGTACTCCAGGAGACCTGATCCGACGAAGAAGAGCAGCCCGACGATCGACCCGCCAACCACATAGGCGAAGCCGAGAGCCTTGTTGCTCCCGTTGAGGGTGCCGGAGATCTTGCTGCCGAGACCGTCCTGCGTGCCACCGAAGTACTCGGACACGAGGGCGATGATGACGGCGACGGGGGCCGCTGTTCCCACAGCGGTGAAGAAGAACGGCAAGGTGTTGGGGAGACGCACCTTGCGCAGTGTTTGACGAGGTGTGGCCGCATACGAACGCAACAGCTCCATCTGCGTTGCATCGTTTTGGCGTAGCCCTTTCGCGACCTGCACGAACACGATGAAGAACACCGCCAACGACACCATGATCCGCCGACCGATCTGACTGTCGAGCGCATACATGTTGTTGAGTACCCCGACGATCACGACGGCGGGAATTGCTGCGATGGTGACGGCGAGCGGATCGACGAGTTGCGCGACGATCGAGAACCTGTTGGTGAGCACGGCGAGTACGAAGCCAGCGGTGGCACCGAGCACGAGGCCGACGAGGGCATTGGTACCTGTGACCACCGAGGCCTTCCACACCAGGTCGGCGTTGTCGACGAGCGAGTTCCAGATCGCGGTCGGCTTCGGCACCACGAACGGCTGCACGTCGTAGACCTCGACCCACACTTGCCACGCAACGAGAAAGCCGATGCCGAGCACCGCAGGCGGTATTGCAGCGCGCAGCACTCCGCTCGATCGTGACGCGGCGCTCATCGGTCCTCGATACCTCGGGCGCCGGCTGCCAGCTCGACGCCGCGCAGCGCCTCACGCACCTCGGTGACCCGCTCGAAGAACTCGCTCGCCTCACGGGTGAGCTCGTCGCGGTCTCGACCAAGGCTCACATCGACGATCTGGGTGATGCGACCGGGGCGCGGCGACATGACCACGACGCGGTCGGCGAGATAGACGGCCTCGGGGATCGAATGGGTGACGAACACCACGGTCGTGCCGGTCCCAGCGCAGATGCGCAACAGCTCGGCCTGCATGTGTTCGCGGGTCATCTCATCGAGCGCGCCGAAGGGCTCGTCCATCAGCAGCAGACGCGGGTGCGCGGCCAACGCACGTGCGATGGCCACACGCTGCTGCATACCGCCCGACAGTTGCCACGGCAGGTGCGTCGCGAACTCGCTGAGCTTCACCAGTTCGAGCATCTCAGCGCTGCGCGCTCGCCGTCGTGCTTTGTCCCAGCCCTTCAGTTCGAGCGGAAGCTCGATGTTGCGCGCCACGGTCCGCCACTCGAACAGGCCACTCTGCTGGAACGCCATCCCGTAGTCCTGATCGAGGCGGGCCTGGTGCGCCGACTTGCCGTTGACCGTGAGTTCGCCGCCGGTTGGCTCGATGAGGTCGGCAAAGAGCCGCAGCAGGGTCGACTTGCCGCAACCAGACGGGCCGATCAGCGAGACGAACTCTCCGGGTTGCACCGTGAGGTCGACGTCGACGAGCGCGTCGACCTGATTGGACGCGCCGGCGTTGAACACCTTCGCAAGACCACGAGCCTCGATTGCCGCGCTCGCCGATATCGCCGCTGTCATGTCGCCTCCCGAGGACGGTTGCGCATGAGCACGCGATCGATCCCGACCACGAGCAGCGCCATCACGAGCCCGAGGATCGCTGCCCCGAACACCGCTGTGTAGAGCTTCGGCGGATCACTGGTCGCCTCCTGGCTGTACGACAGGATCAGTCGACCGACGCCATACCGGATGCCGAGCGAGATCTCCGCCACCACGACACCGACGACCGCGGCGGCGCCCGCCAGGCGCAACGCGGGGGCGATATACGGCAGGGCCGCGGGGAACCGAAGCTTGACGAGCGTCTTCCACCACGGGGCAGCGAGCGAGTCCATCAACTCGAGCGGTGCCGGCGGCGTCGACTGCAGCCCGCGCAGCGTCCCGATCGCCACCGGGAAGAACGACAGGAAGATGCCGAGGAGCACCGCAGCGATCCAGGTCTTCGAGGCGAGGTCGCGACTCGCATACGCCATCAGCGACAAGATGAGCGGGCCGAGCACGATGACGGGCACCGTTTGCGATGCAACGAGATACGGCTTGATCGCGCGCTCGGCCCAACGGAATCGACTCATCAGCACTGCAAGACCGATGCCGAGTGCCGAACCGAGCACAAACGCGACGAACGCGACCCGCAGCGAGTACCACGTGGCGCGGAGGACGACGACGAAGATCGTGTCGGTCCCGCCGCGGACCTCTGGGCTCCACAGACGGTCCCACATGCTCCACACGTGCGGCATCGCGCGATCGCCGGTGCGTGGCAGGACGCGCACACCGAGGAAGGTGCCTCCGTCCGCGGGGCCGATCGCCTTGTACCCCTCCCACGCAAGTGCGACGAGCGCAAACGCGAGGACGAACATGACAGCGCGTTGCGCCCGGCGGCCAGAGTCGTGCTGGCTCACACCTTGGCCCGAGTGTGGTCGGCCACGGCGGGCAGCACTCGCTCGCCGTAGGCGGCAAGGGTGTGATCCTTGTCGTCGTGCTGCAGGTAGACCGCGAACTGATCGACGCCGAGCGCCTTCAGTTGCTTCATCCGCTCGATGTGAGCCTCGACCGGACCGACGATGCAGAACCGATCGACGATCTCGTCGGGGACGAACGCAGTATGGCTGTTGCCTGCTTGGCCGTGCTCGTTGTAGTCGTAGCCCTGACGGCCCTTGATGTAGTCGGTGAGCGCAGCCGGCACCGGCGCATCGTCGCCGTATCTGGCCACGATGTCGGCGACGTGGTTGCCGACCATCCCGCCGAACCAGCGGCACTGATCGCGCCCGTGCGCAAGGCCTGCCTCGGTGCCGTCGGTGACGTACGCCGGCGCCGCCACGCAGATCGTGATCGAGTCGGGATCGCGGCCCGCATCGGCCGCCGCCTTGCGAACCGCGCCGATCGTCCACTCCGCGATCGATAGGTCGGCGAGCTGGAGGATGAAGCCGTCGCCGACTTCACCGGTGAGCGCGAGCGCCTTCGGCCCGTAGGCCGCGACCCACATCTCGAGCCTGCTCTTCGAGGCCCACGGGAGGCAGAGCTGCGAGCCCTTGTACTCGACGGTTCGCCCGTTGGCCATCTCGCGGATCACGTGGATGCTGTCGCGCAGCGTGGCCAGCGTGGTGGGCGCGCCGTTGGTGACACGCACCGCCGAATCGCCACGCCCGATGCCGCACACCGTGCGGTTGCCGAACATCTCGTTGAGCGTGGCGTACACGCTCGCGGTGACCGTCCAGTCACGCGTGGCCGGGTTGGTGACCATCGGCCCGACGATCACGTTGCGCGTCTCGTTGAGGATCTGCGTGTAGATGACGTACGGCTCCTCCCACAGGATGTGTGAGTCGAACGTCCACACGTAGTCGAAGCCGTAGGTCTCAGCTCGCTTCGCCAGATCGATGACGCGCGCCGCGGGCGGCGTCGTCTGCAGCACTACTCCAAAGTCCATCGTCGGTCCCGATCAGCGGTTCTGCGGGAAGCCGAGGTCGACGGACGAGGTGCGCGGATCGGGCCACCGGCTGGTGACCACCTTGGTGCGCGTGAAGAAGTTGATGCCGTCGGGCCCGTACATGTGCTGATCGCCGAACAGGCTCGCCTTCCAACCGCCGAAGCTGTAGTAGCTGACCGGCACCGGGATCGGCACGTTGATGCCGACCATGCCGACCTGGACGTCGAACTCGAACTGGCGCGCCACGCCACCGTCACGGGTGAAGAGGGCCGTGCCGTTGCCGTAGCGGTTGTCGTTGATGAGCTGCAGGCCCTCGTCGTAGCTCTCGATGCGCGTGACGGTGAGCACCGGCCCGAAGATCTCGTCGTCGTAGCACTGCATGCCGGGCTTGGCGTGATCGATGAGGCTCGGCTTGAGGAAGAAGCCGCCATTGGTCGGCGCGCCGTCTCGCCCGTCGACCACCACGGTGGCACCCTCGGCCGCAGCGTTGGCGACGTAGCCGGCCACCTTGTCGCGGTGCTCGCCGGTGATGAGTGGGCCCATCTCGTTGTCGGGCTCGCTGGCCGGCCCGACCTTGATGCTGGGGATCCGCTCGGTGATCTTCTCGATCAACGCGTCGGCCACCGAGTCGACCGCAAGCACGACGCTGATGGCCATGCAGCGCTCGCCGGCCGAGCCGTACGCAGCACTCACGGCCGCGTCGGCCGCCATGTCGAGGTCGGCGTCGGGCAGAACGAGCATGTGGTTCTTCGCACCACCGAGGGCCTGCACGCGCTTGCCGTTCTTCGTGCCGGTCTCGTAGATGTACTTCGCGATCG
>JBMOFX010000121.1:0-8001 GCA_049318665.1 Ilumatobacteraceae bacterium
CGACGGCGATGCCGAGCATGGCGCCGAGCGTCGTTGCGAAGTCGGGGACAGTGGCGACGTGGCTGAACAGCGCCACGATGCTCGTGCCGACGCCGACGCCGAACAAGGCGATGCCGATCGGCAGGCCCATCGCCAGCACCGACCCGAACGAGAGGATCAGGACGATGATCGCGAACCCGAGGCCGATCAGTTCGGACTGCGGCGGCTCGAAGCTCGCGAGTGACTGTCCACCGATCTCGACCGTGAGGCCGTCGACGGTGGGAACCAGTTCGGCGATCGACGTGCCGATCTGTCCGGCCTCGGTCTGACCGATCGACGCGTCGAGGTTCACGTTGGCGAAGGCGATCGTGCGGTCGGGGTTGATCTGACCCTGCGCGGTCGATGAGTAGGGGCTCTGCACCTGCACGCCCTCGATCGCATCGATCTTGTCGAACATCGCGGTCATCGCGGCGGTGACCTCGGGGTCATCGACGGTCTGGTCGGCACGGAACACGACAGAACCGGACTGGCCGCTCGAGCCAGCCTGGGGGAAGTACTTCGTGAGCACGTCGAAGCCCGACGCGCTCTCCGAAGCAGGAATCGTGAACTTGCTGGAGAACGCAGGTCCGATGATGCCGTTCGCAACAGCTGAGATGACGACGAGCCCGATGATCCAGGCGAGGAGGGTGGCGCGTCGGTGCACGTAGCACCAGCGACCGAGGCGAGCGAGCATGGGGGTGCATCCTTCTCGGTGGGGACTCGGAGGTGGCGGCCTCAGAGGGTGAGCGGTCGCCACAGGGTACCGTTCGGGCTCGACATGGATTCGCGTATCGGGGAGTCGACAACTTCGCCCGGTGGTGACGTTCGTCTCGGCTGGAACGCGCGCCTCGAGACCGCTCGTGCGGAGGTCGCGCCCGATCGACGATGCGGGCGCGTCACCCGACTCGACCGTGGGTGGAGCACCGTCGTCAACGACCTCGGGATGGAACGTCACCGCGCCCGCAACATCGGTGCCGACGTGGCCGTCGGTGACTGGGTGGTCATCAGCGATGACGGCGAGCGGATCGAGACAGTGGTGCCGCGCTACAGCGCGTTCACGCGCCGGGCGTCGTTCGAAGGGAACCGGGCCGTGGCGCACACGATCGCGGCCAACATCGACACCGTGGTGCTCGTCCACTCGCTCACGTCACCGCCCAACCAACGTCGTCTCGAGCGTGAGCTGGTGCTCGCGTTCGACAGTGGAGCGTCGCCGGCCATCGTGCTCACCAAGAGTGATCTCGTCGATGAAGTGGAGGCGTCGGTGAACTCGCTCGACGCCGTCGCTGCGGGTGTGCCAATCCTCCTCGCGAGCGGCGTGAGCGGTGATGGCATCACGGCGCTGCGCGAGCTCGTGCCCGAGGGCGAGACGATGGCACTGCTGGGCGCCAGCGGCGTCGGCAAGAGCACGCTCATCAACGCACTCGTCGGCGACCACGCGCTGCGCACGAGCGAGGTGCGCGAGAACGATCAGCGCGGACGGCACACCACCACGGCGTGCGAGCTCGTGCCGTTGCCGGGCGCTCGACCCGGTTGGTTGATCGACACACCCGGCGTGCGCGCCGTCAGTCTCTGGTCGAGCGGGCGCGGCATCGAGTGGGCGTTCGTCGACGTATTCGACCTGGCCGAGCGCTGCCGGTTCCGCGACTGCAAGCACGAGGACGAGCCGGGATGCGCGGTCAGCGGAGCGATTGCCGACGGCTCGCTCGACCCCCGCCGGCTCGATGCGCTCAAGCGACTCGTCGCCGAGGAGCTGGCGCTCGAGGAAGAGCAGCGGGCCTGGGAGAAAGCGCAAGACCGGCGCGGCATCCGCAAGGTGAAGCCGAAGAACTGAGTACCCGTCAGAGCGTGCCGGCGTCGAGCATCGCGAGTACCTCGACGGCACGTTCGCGCACGGCGGGGAGATCGTTGAGCTGCCTCGCTGCGGCCACTTGGCGGGCCATGCGCGGGTTCCGCCCGAAACGCTCGGCGTGGCGTGCGAGGAAGTCCCAGTACAGGGTGGTGAACGGGCACGCGTTCGGGCCGGTGCGTTGCTTGCGGTCGAAGGTGCAGCCCCGGCAGTAGTCGCTCATCGAATCGATGTAGGCGCCGCCCGCGGCGTACGGCTTGGTCGACATCGCGCCACCGTCGGCGTAGAGCGCCATGCCCACCACGTTGGGCACCATCACCCACTCGGCGCCGTCGACGAAGCCCGCCCACATCCACTTCGTCATTGCCTCGGGCTCGACTCCGGCAATGAGCGCGAGGTTGCCGAGGATCATCAGGCGCTGGATGTGGTGTACCCACGCGTGGTCGTACAGCGCCTGCAGGGTGACGCCGACGCAACGCATCCGCGTCGGCGTGCCGGTGAACGCGGGTGGGAGCGCGCGGTGCGCACCGAGCTCGTTGCGATGCGCGTAGTCGTCGCCCCACAGCCAGTAGAGCCCCCACACGTACTCACGCCAGCCGATCACCTGTCGGATGAACCCCTCCGCGCTCGCGATCGGGACATCGCCCGCTCGGTACGCGCGCTCGACGGCGTCGCACACTTCGGCCGGGTGCAGTAGCCCGATGTTGAGGTATTGCGCGAGCAGGCTGTGTGCGACGTGCCAGCTGCTGCTGACCATCGCATCCTCGTGCGGACCGAAGTGGGGCAGGACGTGCTCGACGAAGTGGTCGAGCCGTCGCAGCGCGTCGGCGCGCGACGTTGCCCATGTGCCATCGGGCGACGCTCCCCACACCTGCGCGCCGACGTCGCGGAGGTCGTCGAGTACCGAACGGTCGAGGTCGTCGAGGTCGTCGAGCAGCGGTTCGGTCCACTGGTTCGCACCGCCCTTCGGGGGCCGCTCGCGGTTGTCAGCGTCGTAGTTCCACCGACCGGTGACCGGTTCGGCGCCGTCCATCAGGTAGCCGAGTTTGGTCCGGTGCCAGCGGTAGAAGTCCTCGAGCTTGAGTTGCTTGCGGCCAGCCGCCCAAGCGGCGAACTCGTCGGGATGACACAGGAACTGGTTGCTGCGCGTGATCGTCACACCGGCTCGGACGAGCATCGCTCGGCCGCCACGACTGGTCGGCTCCATCGCGATCACCTCAGATGGCGAGTGCTCGGCGACGTGGGCGCGGAGGCCGTCGGGAAGTGACGCCGCACGCCGCAGATCCACCTCGTAGCCGGCGGCGCGACAGTCGTCGGCGAACCGGCGTAGCGAGGCGAGCATGAAGTGGGCGCGCTGCACGTGCCAGCGCTGCTCGGTCAGCTTGGCAACGCTCTCCACGAGGAGCACGCGGTGCGTGTCGGGGCACGCGCCGTCGAACGAACTGTTCCGCATCGACAGCTGATCGCCCAACACCCAGATCGTGACGCGGGCGTCACCAGCGTGGCTCGTCGTCATGAGTGCAACGCCGGTCGCACCTCGATGGCGCGGGCGAGCCCCGACAGCTCGAAACGATCGAGCAGCCGCTTCGTGGTGCAGACGAGGATGATGTCGCCGCCGTGCTCGCGTGCTCGCGCCGCGGTGCCGAGGAGCACGCCGAGCGCGGTGTCGTCGAGCACGGTGACGCCGTCGAGGTCGATCGCCACGACGGCACCCGGATGCTCGCCAACGGCACGCAACAGCACGTCTCGCAGCACGGCGATCGACGCGAGGTCGAGTTCTCCAGCGAGCTCGACCACCGGGCGGTCGCCCACCACGGTCAACCGGCTCGAGACGTCCACCCGGCGCACGATACCCGTGCGCCCGGCGGGGATGCCTCACGGCGGCTCGAGCACCATCACCGCGGTGGCGCGCAGGCCGACGTCGGGGAGCAGCGCCCCGATCAGTGGCACATCGGTACGCGTCACGGCTGTGACCGTGGCGCGGACATCTCGGGTGCCGGTGACCACCGCAACGGCGACGTCGTCGATCGGAGCACCGTCGATCGCACGCGTGGCAGCGATGTTCGGCGTCGCCGACACGGCGGCAGCGCGGGCTGCCTCGCGAGCGAGATGCACGACGACGATGTGATCGCGCACGACGAGGCCGACTTGCACCACCCCGAGCAGCAGGAGACACACCAGTGGCATGGTGAGCGCCAGCTCGACGACAGCCTGTCCGCGATCGCGCGCGGCCCGATGAGGACGATCACATCTTGTCGATGATCGCATCGATCACCCTGTCGAACAGGCGGCCGATCTTGCCGGCGCCGCCACCGGCGGTCGCCCAGGTGATGACGAGGAGGGCGACGGCCGCGGCACCGAGCATGACGAGCGCGTACTCGGTGGTCGCCT
Organism: Ilumatobacteraceae bacterium; assembly: GCA_049318665.1. Taxonomy (GTDB): domain Bacteria; phylum Actinomycetota; class Acidimicrobiia; order Acidimicrobiales; family Ilumatobacteraceae; genus VFMC01. Next base: position 4,256 of record JBMOFX010000121.1, read on the forward strand.
GCCCGCGATCGCGATCGTCGCGGTCGCGGTCGCGGTCTCGTGGCCACGTCGGCAGGAGGGGCTCGGGCAGTACACCGGTGGAGACGGCGAGGCACCAGAGCTGGAGGCGGATGGTGAGGTTGGACATGGCACTACTCCTCTGTCTGCGGGATGGCGCGGTCACTTCGAGAGCGACGAGAGGGCGCCCACGACGAGCGGCGCGATGGCGATGAGCAGAAACGAGGGAAGGGTGCACAACGTGAGCGGCAGCGTGAGCCGGATGGGGAGCTCGCGCAACGTTGCCTCCACCAGGCGGCGGCGATGCTGGCGTGCCTCGTCGGCGAGGCGATCGACCACCGGGCCGAGCGGCATGCCGGTGCGGTCGCTCGCGGCCAGCGTGGCGGCGAGTCCGAGTGACCGTGTGCCCAGACGCTCGACGAGCGCGCTCAGCGCGTCGGCGAACCGCTGACCCTGCTCGGTTCGGCGTCGAACGTCGGCGAAGGCCGCGCCGATCGTCGGGTGCACGGCGTCGGTGAGGTGGCGCAGCGCGTCGGCCGGGAGGAGTCCGGCCTCCACGCTGATCACCACGAGTTCGAGCGCGTCGGGAAACGCATGGTCGAGCGCACGTTCGCGACGCCGCCCGGTGAGCCGTTGCGCTGGCCTGGCCGGCGCCGCGCGGGTGGCTGGTCGCGGTCCCGACGGTGATGCGGCCACCAGCGCGAGGAGCACGGCCACCAACGCCAGGAGCGACGCCGCGATCGTCATGCTGCATCCACCATCACGAGCCGGCGCATCCACCACCACCCAATGGCGTTGAGCGACAGACCGACCGCGAGGCAGATCGCAGTGAGCGGCGTGTCGCGAAAAGCGGCCCGCACCGAACTGCTGGTGAGCACACCCCACGCCGAGAAGCCGAGCGGCAGCGCCGTGAGCAGCCGAGCACTCAACAGCGCTTGCGCGGCTTGTGCCCGTCGCTCTGCCCGCCATGCGCGTCGCTCTCGTGCGGAGGCCACCGCGCGATCGAGCACCTCGGCGCCCGTGCCGTTGGTGATGCCACACAGTGAGAGCCCGTGTGCGAACCAGTCATCCTCCGACCGGTCGGCATCGACCTCGTGTGCCGGCTCGCGGGTGAGCGCAACCTCGAGCGGATCGCCCCGATCGAGTGCCTCCCGCAGCCACGGCAGCACCTCACGATGGCGGTGCAGCGCGTCGACCACTGCTGCGTGCAACGACGCGCCCGATCGGATGTCGCCGACGACAAGCTCGAACGCGGCCACCGCGTCGTCGGCGCCGACGACCTCCTGCCGGAGTTGATGCACCCGCCGTCCTCGGCCAGGGCGTGCGATCGCAGTGAGCGCGACGGCCGCGATGACGAGACACGAGGCGAGCACGCTCATCGCCGGACTCGAGTCGGCTCGGTGTGCATGGTGGCTCGGTCGGCCAGGGTCCGGATGGGGCGGTCGCCGTGACGTTCGACCTCGCTCACCGACTCGATGCGTCGGGTCCCGTCGGTGGCCCGTTCGACGTGGACGACCACGTCGATCGAGGCGCGCACCTGGTCGCGCACTGCCGCGAGCGGCCACGACGGCGTCCCTTGCACGACGAGCGACTCGAGCCGGCTCAATGCCTCGGCACCGCTGTTCGCGTGGATGGTGCAGAGCGATCCGTCGTGGCCGGTGTTGAGTGCCTGCACCAACTCGACGGCCTCGACGCCGCGTACTTCACCCACCACCAGTCGATCGGGCCGCAAGCGCAGCGCCGTACGAAGCAGGTCGCTCATCGGCACGCCCGGCACACCCTCGGCGCTCGCTGGTCGAGTCTCCAACCGGAGGACATGCGGTGTGTCGAGTGCGAGTTCGGCCGTGTCCTCGAGCGTGACGATCCGCTCGTCGGAGGGGATGTGCGATGCCAACGCGTTGAGCAGCGTCGTCTTACCCGACGACGTTGCGCCGCTCACCAACACGTTGCAGCGCGCGTCGACCAGGTGGATGAGCAGATCCACGAGGTGCGGAGCACCGAAGCGATCGAGCGGCACGCCGAGGCGCGTGAACTTGCGGATGGAGAGGCACGTGCCGTCGACCGCCACGGGTGACTGCACGGCGCAGATGCGAGAGCCGTCCGGCAGACGTGCATCGACGACGGGGTGGGTGCGATCGAGACGACGACCAACCGGTGTGAGGATCCGCTCGATGACGGTGTCGATGACCCCGTCGTCGAGCACGCCGACGTATTCGGTGCCGCCTCGTGCGCTGCGCCGCTCGACCCACACGTGGCGCCCACCGTTGACGAGCACTTCGGTGACGTCGTCGTCGGCAAGCCACCGTTCCAAGGGGCCCAGTCCGAAGACCGCCCGAGTCATCGGTGCCCCCTCATCATGCGACGACCATCAGTTGTTGAAGGGGACGCAGCGGCCGCTCGAGCGATGCCGGCAGCCTCCCCGCGAGGATGCCAGCGTCGACAGCTCGCGCGATGGCCGGGTCCCACCGCAGGTGCGCGAGCTGTGGGGCGCCGACGGCGCGCTCGACGTCGGAGCCGCCGAGCGCCCGAGCTGGTTCGTCAACGAGCACGAACCCGGTGGCGAGTCCGCCGAACGCGACCGCCCGGCGAATGGCGAGGTAGCACGGCCGGATCACGAGCAACGACAGCTCGGCGCTGTGGTGCAGCACGTCGGGCCCGGTGTGCGTGCCCGCATCAATCACGACGCCAAAGGCGGCGGTGGCGGCAGCGGCTGCGAGCCGTTCGGCGTTCACCTCGGTGAGCGGACCCATCGTCCCCGGCGACACGAGCGTGAGCCCGGCGACCACCTCGGTGCCGAGCCGCCACAGCGCATCAGGCGGCGAGTTGGGCGCGGCGAGCCAGTCGCCGACACCCGGCCCGTTGGTGACGGTGACGCCGAGGGCAGGCGCGGCGTCACCACCGAGATCGAGCAACACCGTGGGCTCGTGACGAGCGGCGAGCAACGCGAGCGAGCACGCGACGACGGTGGTGCCGCTGCCGCCCTTTGGCGACCAGCAGAGCGTGTACATGGGAACCCCCAGGAGACCGAACGATCCATCGACCAGGGGAAGAGTGCGGAAGGTATCGCTCGCTCGACCGCGTCACAACGCGGCCGGGTCAACTCCCCAACGACGGCGGAGTTCGACGAACACCGGGGTGCCGACGATCGCTTCCAGCTCCTCGCCGAGCGAGTCGATCACTGCTCGATCACCGACGTAGGCCTCGGGCTGCTCCGTGCAGCACCACGCCATCACGTCACCGTCGTCACCCCAGTCGCGACGCGTCCATCCACGAACTGTCGCGACCTCGACATCGTCGTCGCGCATCTCCCAGTCGACCTTCACCGGCAGCTGCCAGCAGACGGACGGCTTCCAGTCGATCGGCGACTCGTCGGATGCGACCGCCGCGAGGTGCAGCGCGCACCCGGCGCCGCCGTCGAACGTGGGTCGGTTGAGGAAGATGCACGCGCCGTTCACCACTCGCGTGTTGGTGAGCGTGTCGTCGCTGAACACGCCGCCGGAACTCGCCTCGTCATGGTGCTCGAACAGCGCGGGTGACAGCGTGGCGGCAAGCGCTGCGATGTTGCGCGCCTCGTCGTCCCCATCGATCTCCGCCCCCAACGAGCAGCACCCCTGTCCGAGGTGCTCGGCCGGTTCCGGGAGGATTCCTTGGCACCCGCGTCCCCAGATGCACGTCCACCGCGAGCCCAGCCACTGACGATCGAACCGCCAGATCGTGTCGCCCGCGTCGACGTCGAGGTACTGCTCGGC
>JBMOFX010000122.1:0-7983 GCA_049318665.1 Ilumatobacteraceae bacterium
TGGCTCAGGCCAACCAGATCCCGCAGTCGATCCTGTCGCTCCTCCGCGGCTGATCGTCGGCATGGTCGTTGAAGGGGGCCCGGCGATGCCGGGTCCCCTTCCTCGGCTTTCCACAACGGCAAGGAGTGCGTGATGGCAACGACATCAGGAATCGGCGGTGGCGTCATCGACGTCAACTCGATGGTGAAACAGCTGATGGACATCGAGCGCCAACCGGCGACGGCGATGCAGCAGCGCAAGGCCACCAGCCAGCTCGCCGCCGACGCCGTCGGTCGATTGAGGAACAGCGTCGAGTCGCTCCGCAGTTCCGCCTCCAACCTCCTTGTCACCGGCTTCGGCAAGTTCTCCGCCACCTCCAGCAACGTCGCCGCCGCGACCGCCACCGCCTCCACCACGGCGACGCCGGGCTCGCTGAGCTTCACCGTCGATCGACTGGCGTCAGCGTTCGGCACTCGAACCGCTGTCGGCGTTGCCGCGAACACCTCGACGATCACGTCGCAGTCGGTCCTTGCGCTGTCGACGACCACCGGGGCACTCGGGATCGGCACGGTCCAGGCCTCCAACTCCGTGGCACCTGCCACCTACACCGTCGCTGTCACCCAAGCCAGCACGGCCGCGGTGCGCACCGGGACCGCGGTGCTCGGCACATCCACCACGATCTCGGGTGGATCGACCGCCATGGATCTCTCGGTCGACGGCGTGAACCGAACGATCAACATCGCCGCCGGCACGTACACCCCCGCCGGGGCCGTCGCTGCGCTGCAGGCGGGACTCGACGCCGCGGGGGCCGCCGTCACGGCCGGACTCGATGCGAGTGGTCGCGTCACCCTCACCAGCACCCGCCAGGGCTCCGCCGCCACGCTGCAGGTCACGAACCAGAACGCCGCGCTCGGCTTCACCGTCGATGCGCAGCCGACCACCGGCGTGGATGGCGTGGTCTCCGTCAACGGGAGCGCTGTCACCGTCACATCGGCTGGCCGCTCGGGTGACACCGCGACGGTTGCCGCTGGAGGCGGCACGTTCACACTCGATCTCTCGAAGGGCCTGCGAGTCGGGACCGCAACGATCGCGGCGGTGTCGACGGGAGATCGCAGCCTCACCTCCGTCGTCAACGCGATCAACGCCTCGGCCGTTGGTGCCACTGCTGCAGCCGTGAAGCTGGGAGATGGCTCGTGGGTGTTGCAGGCAAACTCGTCGGCGACCGGCACCGCCGCCGCGCTCGCCATCGACCAGTCGGCGTTCGTCGGCGGGCTCGTGCAGACCTCGGCTGCGCAGGATGCGAAAATCACGATCGGTTCAGGGCCCGGCGCGTACAGCCTCACGGCGGCGGGCAACACGTTCTCCGATGTGCTGCCCGGCGTGACGGTGCAGGCAACGGCGGTCAGCTCGACACCCGTGCAGATCAACGTGAGCCGGAACACCGCCGCGATCGCCGATGCGATGGAGTCGTTCGTCCGCACTGTCAACAGCACCTTGGCCGACATCAACCTGCAGACCAAGTACGACCCGGTCACCAAGAAGGGGTCGCCACTCACCGCGAACGCAACCGTGAAGCGACTCGCCGACGACGTTCGGCGTGCGCTCGGCAGCGTGGTGCCCGGTGTCGGCTCGGGCTCGCCGAGTCAGGCAGGCATCTCGGTCCAAAAGGACGGCTCGATCGCCTTCGACCGCACCAAGTTCACGGCAGCGTTGGAGAGCGACCCGGCATTCGTGCAGCGCTTGATGGGTCGCGGTGGGACTGCCACGAGCTCGAACGTCGCCTTCTCGGCTGCAACCGACGCCACGAAGGCCGGCACCTACGACGTCGTCGTGACGCAGGCTGCCACCCAGGCGCAAACCGGCACCCTGCTGTCGGGCGTGCCGGCCTATCGGACTGTTGCAGTGCGTGCCGGGACGGTGACAGCGACGTATCAGATCGGGCCGAGTGACACTGCCAACGATGTGGCGGCAGGGCTCAACGCTGCGCTCCGGGCCTCCGGTGTCGCCATCGACGCAACCGTGTCGGGCCTCGGGGTCAACCTCACCGCCAGCGCATATGGCAGCAAGGGCACGTTCTCGGTGAACACCGACGTGACCGGTGGCGGCAGCTTCACCACGTACTCGGGCAACGACCTCGCCGGCACGATCGATGGTCAGCCGGCCATCGGCTCGGGCACGACACTGCGCATGGTCGACGTCGGCAGCCTCGGTGTGCGCGGACTCGAGCTCACGATTGCGCCTGGCGTGTCCGGCGCCCTCGGTACCGTCAGCTACAACCCGGGGATCGCGGCGCGCACACAACTGCTAGGTGCATCAGCGCTCACCGGCACAGGTGCGCTGGCGACGGCGAAGAGCACCTACGACTCCCGTGTCACGCTCTACGCCGCGCAGATCGATCGCTTCGAGCTGCGGATGGTTCAGAAGGAAGCAGGCTTGCGACGCCAGTGGTCGTCCGTGCAGGGCGTCCTGTCGACCCTCACCGCGCAGAGCAACTGGCTCGCATCGAAGACATCTGCCTGATGCAGAGTGATCTCGATTCACCCGCGGTGATGGTGGCTCCCTCCGGGCACCGTCGGACCATCGACCCTCGACCGAGCGAGTCCTCGATCGGCGCCGAGACGACGAACCACGGAAGGTCTGTCATGTACACCTCTTCATCCCCGCGCGACCGCTTCATGGATGGAGGCCTCGACACGGCCTCCGCACCGAAGGTCATCGTGCTCTGCTTCGATCGCATCGATCGCGATCTCGCTGGCGCCCTTGATGCGATTGCGTCCCGCGACATCGAGCGTGCGAACGAGTTGCTCTCGCACGCACAGGACATCGTGCTCGAACTGCGCTGCATGCTCGACCTCGAGGCGTGGGAACACGCAGGTCAGCTGTCGTCGCTGTACCGCTTCGCCGGCGACCTCCTCATGACCGCAAACATCAAGAAGAACGCCGCTGATGTGAGCGCCGCGCGCGGCCTGCTGGCCGAGATCGGTGACGGGTTCCGTCAGGCAGCCGCCTCGTTGCTGCAGCCGGGAGACGCACCCCCCGCCTCCGTCGACGGGCAGACGAGTGGCACGGTCAGTGGCCCACGTCTGGTGTCGGTGCGGGCATGACCTCGACCATGCTCATCGATGCGACCACCGTCTGGGACGGACTGCTGCGTTCGTACGGCCGCGCGCTCGGTGAGCAACGCGATCTTCTGCTCGCGATCGATGCCGATGCCGATGGTGATGCCGATGGTGACTTGGTCGACCTCGTGCTGCCCGTCTTCGTGCCGCCAACGGACGCGCCGCCGATGCCCGACGAATTGCGGCCTCTCGCCGATGCACTGGTCGCTGAAACAGAACGTCTCATCGATCTGGCGCGCGACATCGCAGCCCGCCTTCCCGCGCCGTCGATGGTGCAGCGGCGTTTCACCAGTGGCGCCGAAGGCGGCGCGTTCGACCGGGCACTCTGAGGTCTCCGTGCTCGCCGTCGATTTCCTCAGCGGACTACTCGGTGCAGCCCTCGCGTTCCTCATCCTGTCCGTCGGCCTGATCGTTGCGAGCCAACCCAGCCCAACGCGGCGGCCGGAAGCACCGCGTTCACTCCCGGCGCGCGCGACGGTGCGCGCGATCCCCACACGCGGCACGCAGTTGGTCCCCGGTGGACAGATCGCTCCATCGATGGACAGTCCACTCCCGAAAGAGCGGACCTCGTTGGATGTGGCGACCGAACTGGCCCGCCACTACGCCGACAACGACCCGCAACGGATCGTGGAGGTCATCAGCTTTTGGATGCACGAGGAAGTAGCGGAGCGCCTGGAACAGGCCGCTCGGATGCCGTTGGAGTTCGTGGACCCGTTGGAGCCCTCGCCTCGCCAGCGACCCGAGCGTTCACCGCGCCACGACTGACGACCACCGGTACGGGGCGGATCACCACGTCCACGGCCGAGGAGTCCGCCCTCGCAGCAGCGCGCGAGCGCGGACGGGACGAGGCACGTGCCGAGCTCGCCGCTGCTCGGGTGGCCCATGAGGGGGCAGAGCACCGGATGGAGCGAGCGGCGCAGGCGCTCGCCGCAGCGCTCGCCCAGGTGGAGCACGTCGACCTCGGCACCGTGCACACCTTCGAGCAGCAGGTGCTCGCGATGGCGGTGGCGATCGCCGAGGAGTTGGTCGGCCGAGAGATCCGCTCGACGGATGATGTCGTTGAGGCATCGATTCGTCGGGCAATGAGCCTCGCCCCGGATCGCGGCGATCTGGTCCTGCGAGTGCACCCCGACGATTTGTCGGGCGTGCTCGAGTCGACCGCAGCAATGGGCCATCGAGGCGGATCGATCCAAGTGGTGCCCGACCCGGCTGTCGCGAGCGGCGGCTGCGTCGCCGAACTCGGCCAACTCCGGATCGACGCGCAGATCGCCTCGGCCTTCGCCCGCATTCGCGAGGCGCTGCACTCGTGAAGCCTGCTTGCGCATCCTCGGATCACCGGACGGTCTCATACATGACGGCTGAGGGGAGGCTCGCATGATGGTGAGCGGCATTGGTGACGGAGTCACTGCAGCCCTGCACATGGCGATCAACGGCCTCGATGCCCGCCAACGTGCCATTTCCGGCAACCTCGCGAACATCGAGACCCCGAACTACCTCGCACGCCAAGTGTCGTTCGAGGACAGCCTGCGTCGAGCCGTGTCGTCGGGAGACCCGACGGGCGCCGCTGTCACCGTTCGTGCATCGCTCGCGGCAACTCGCGAGAACGGCAACAACGTCAACATCGACTTCGAGCTGCTCGCGCAGAAGGAGAACGTCCTTCGCCAGAAGGTCGTCGTTCAGGCGTTGAACAGCAAGTACTCGCTGCTTCGTGCGGCGATCACGGGTCAGCCATGAGCGAGATGTTCTCCGCTTTCGGTGTGTCGACCTCTGGCATGGGCGCGTACAAGACCTGGCTGAACGCCGTCGCCGACAACATCGCGAACATGAACAACGTCACCGCCACGTCGCAGCCGGCGTTCCAGGAGCGCTCGATCATCGTGCGGGCGAAGCTCGGCCCTGATGGTGTCGGGGACGGCGTCGAGGTGGCCGGCGTGGGGTTCAGCGGCGACACCGAGGGCATCCTCGCGTACGAGCCCAACCACCCGCTCGCCGACCAGAACGGGATGATCCGCCGCCCGAACATCGAGCTCAGTTCGCAGATGGTGTACATGCAACTTGCACAGCGCGGCTACCAAGCCAACGTCCGTTCGTTCGACTCGGCAAAAGAGATGTACGAGTCGATCCTCTCGATCGGTCGATGATCATGGCCATCGTCCCGATCTCTTCACTCGTGAGCAGCATCAGCCAGATCACGGCTCCGTCACTCCAGCCAGGTCGTGGTGCGGCCGCCAACGGCGCGGACCTGGGCAGTGGCGATTCGTTCGGCTCGGTGCTCTCGAAGCAACTCGACAAGTTGAGCTCCGCGCAGAACAAGGCGGATCAGCTTGCGGTGAAGGCAGCCACCGGCGACCTTCAGTCCATCCAGGACTACACGATCGCTTCCACCGAGGCGCAGCTGCTCACGCAGCTCACCGTCTCGGTGCGCAACAAGGCCGTGGAAGCGTTCAACGACATCATGCGGATGCAGATCTAAATGCCCACGAATGACAACTCGATGCTCGACCGCGCGCGCACCATGGCCGGCCGGCTCACGCCCATGCAGAAGATCGCGCTCGGCGCCGTCGTGATCACGGTGGTGGCTGGCGGATTGATGATGTCGCGCTCGTCAAGCACGACGGCGATGGCGCCGCTGTTCACCGATATGGCATCTGCCGACGCGTCGTCGGTGGTCGACGAGCTGAACACCCGGGGTGTCGCCTACGACCTCACCGACGCCGGTCGAACCGTGATGGTCCCGAAGGACCAGGTGTACAACTTGCGTGTCGAGATGGCCGGTCAGGGTCTTCCCGCCTCGAACGAGGGATACGCGCTGCTCGACAACCAGGGCATCACCACCTCGGAGTTCCGTCAGCGTGTCGACTACCAGCGCGCGATGGAGGGCGAGATCGCGAAGACGATCGAGGCCCTCGACGGGGTCAACAGCGCGTCGGTCCACCTCGCGCTGCCCGACGACTCGGTGTTCGTCGAGGACACGGCGACCCCGACGGCGTCGGTGCTCGTTGCTGGCAACGGTGTCGGCGGGGTCTCCGGTTCCGAGGTCGAGGCGATCGTCCACCTCGTTGCGTCATCGGTGAAGGGCATGAAGCCCGGCGATGTGACCGTCGTCGATTCGAACGGCACTGTGCTGTCCGGCACGGCGGCCGATGGCTCCTCCATCTCGGGCGGTACGTCCGAGCGAGCCAAGGCCGTATCGGAGTATGAGGCGAGGATGGAAGCGTCGTTGATGGCGCTGCTCACGAAGACGACGGGGCCGAACAAGGCTGCAGTGAAGGTGACCGCCGACCTCGACCTCGACTCGTCGACCGCGACGTCGGAGACGTTCACGCCGGTGCTCGACGGACCGGACGGCAATCCGATCGTGTCGGTCGACAAGTCGTCGAGCGAGCGCTACGGGGCCGAGGTCAATGCCGATGACGGCACCTCGGTGCTGGGGCCGGATGGCGCAACGGTCGACGGTTCGGCAACCCAAGTCGGGACCGGTGGCTACGTGAAGATCGACAACAACCGCCAGTACGTGCTCGACCGCACGGTCGAGCAGGTGGTCGCCGTCCCCGGCAAGGTCAACAAGCTGGCGGTGTCCGTGCTCGTCGACGACCAGGCCGTCACCGCCGAGCAGGTGCCGCAGATCGAAGCGATGATGAACGCAGCGATTGGCTCCGACCCGACCGTTGCGGGAGGTGCTGCTGGAACGGTCACCGTCACCCGGTTGCCGTTCGACGCCTCGACCACGGAGCAAGCGACAGAGCTCGTCGAGGCACAGGCCGCGGCGGCGTCCAAGGCGCAGATGATGGACATCGCACGGACGGTGGCGATCCTGCTGGTGATCGTGATCGCTCTGTTCCTCGGCTACCGCAGCGCCAAGAACGCTCGCCGCGTCACCGCGATCCCGATCCAACTCGGTGAGCTGACCGCGGCAACGCCACGGCCGCTCGCAGGTGGATCGCAGCAGGCGCTGCCTGCCAGTGAGCCGACGGCTGCCGATATGGCGGCCATGCAGATGAATCGAACCAACGAACGGGACGACATGGTGATGAACGAACTGACGATGATGGCTGATCGTCGACCTGAAGAGGTTGCCGACGTCCTCCGCACGTGGCTGACCGAGTCCAAGGGTCGTCGCTGATGTCTGACACCTCCGGAACCGGCCCGTCACTGAGCGGATCCCAGAAGGCCGCGATCCTGCTCCTCAAGCTGGGTCGTGAGCACTCGGCGAAGGTCCTCAAGCTCCTCGGTGAGCAAGAGGTCACGATCATCACCGAAGAGATCGTGAAGGCCCAGAGCATCAGCCGCGAGGACAGCGAGTACGCGCTCACCGAGTTCGCCACGCTTGCTGTTGCTGGCGATCACATGCAGTCCGGTGGCCTCGCCGCTGCCCAACAGTTGCTCGAGGCGTCGTTGGGCGCTCAGCGGGCCAACGACATCATGGACAACCTCAAGCAGCAGATGGTGAAGGGGCCGTTCGACTTCCTGAAGAACGCCGACCCCCGCCAGATCTTGAACTTCCTTTCGTCCGAACATCCGCAGACGATCGCTCTCGTGCTCGCGCATCTCAACGCCGACATTGCGTCGATGGTGATCGGCGGGCTCTCCGAAGACATGCAGCGCGACGTGTCGATCCGCATCGCGACGCTCGACCAGAGCTCACCCGAGGTGATCTCGATGCTCGAGTCGCAGCTCGAACGCCGCCTTTCGTCGGTGGTGAAGACGAGGGCAAACCAAGAGATCTGACGAGCGGCGGAGCCGCGCAGAGAGCAGGGAGTTTGGAGCCGGAGGTCGGAGGTCAGAGTTGTCAGACAGAAAAACCGTCTTACCGAATGACTCCGTTGACTAGCGTCAGGGGGTGATGGCGGGGAGTTTTTCGCCTTCGCGGGTGAAGATGGTGAAG
>JBMOFX010000123.1:0-7982 GCA_049318665.1 Ilumatobacteraceae bacterium
GCCGACGACGACGGTGCCACCGACGACCGTTCCCCCAACCGCGCCGCCGACGACGGTGCCGGTGACGACGACGCCTGACGCCCCGAACTCGGTGGTCGCCAAGCGTGGCAAGCGATCGGCGACTGTCACCTGGGCTCAGGGTTCGGATGGCGGCTCACCGTTGACGGCGCAGGTGCTGTACGCCTATACGGGCAACAGGCAGGTCGCGGCGCTCCTGATCTCGCCGTCGTGGACATCGGTGAAGGTGACGGGCTTGAGGCCTGGGACCCGCTACTCGTTCTCCGTCCTGGCGGTCAACGCGAACGGTCCGAGTCCCGAGTCGCGCCGTTCTGGGGCAGTGATCCCCACGCGCTGATCTCCGGAGAACGCTGTCCGCGGCTCCGCCGGTGCGAGACTGACGCGCATGAGGATTCCTAGCCGACCGTTCCGCGCCTTGGTGCTCGCCACACTGACCCTCGCTTCGTGCAGCAGTGATGCGGCGTCCCCCGCCAACACCGATGCACCGGCGACCACCGACGCGCCGACCACAACCGCAGCGAGCCCCGGAGGCACCACTACCGCGCCCGACTCCACCGTCGAGGCCGCCGGCGTATCGAGCACGTTCCGCGCTGAGGTGTGGGTCGACAACTGGTTCTCACTCACCGTCAACGGAGTCGCAGTGGGGGAGGACAGTGTCCCGATCACGACCGAGCGATCCTTCAACGCGGAGACCATCGAGTTCAGCGCCACCTACCCGCTCACCGTGGCGTTCGTGACGAAGGACTACAAAGAGACCGATAGCGGTCTCGAGTACATCGGCACCGAACGTCAGCAGATGGGTGACGGCGGATTCATTGCGCAGATCACCGACACGGCGACCGGCAAGGTCGTGCTCACCACGACCGACGCCTGGCGCGGTCTGGTCATCCACCGAGCGCCGCTGAACCAAGACTGCGTCACCTCGGCCGACCCGAAGACCGACTGTCAGTTCGAGGCTCAAGACGAGCCCGCAGGTTGGACCGATGCGGGGTTCGACGACTCCGCCTGGCCCACCGCGGCCGTCTACACCGCCGCCGAGGTCGGCGCGAAAGAGGGCTACGACACGATCACCTGGTCGCCCGATGCGGTGCTGATCTGGACGTCCGACCTGAAGGTCGACAACACGATCCTGTGGCGAGCCACGGTCAGCGGCTGAGGCGCAGCTCAGTTGCGCAGTGCGTAGCCGACCGACAGTGAGGCGGCGAGCGCGACCCAGATGTTGTAGGGCACGAGGATTGCGCCCGCCCACGTGCGCGTTTGCCACGCGGCAACCACGATCGGAACGGTGAGCACCGCCGCGGCGATGAGTGCGATGGCGGCCGGCCAGAGCGAGTGGCTCACGTAGAACAGGCGCGCCCACGCGAGCGCTGCGGTCACGCTGACCGCGAGCCCGATCAGCCACACCGTGCGGGCGGCCGGCGATCCGCTGAGCGCGACTGCGATCCCCGCGGCGATGAGTGCGGCAAAGTTGTACGGCCAGATGATGCCGAACACCGCGTCGGGCGGTTGCCAGGGCGGCTGCTCAAGTGATCGATACCACGAGCCGCCGGAACTCACCCACAGACCCGATCCGATGGCGTACCCGACCACGAGGGCCGTGCTGGCAACAGCAGTCGAGATGCGTGCGACGTCGATGCCCCATCGTGACACGGCGGAGCACGGTGGCCGTCAACGTGAGGCCGACGTGTCGAGCGATGCGCGTAGCGTGTGCGCATGGAGGAGTCGGCGAATCGGAGTTTGGGTGCGTGGGTCTGCCTGTCGACGGTCGGGGGGTTGACGGCTGCGGCCCTGGTGTGGTCGCTCCCCCTCGAGGAGGACGTTGGGAAGGACCCGGACTACTACCTGCAACCGATCGAGGGGCTCGTCGAGCAGCGGTACCTCGTGATGGCTGTCGCCTTGCTGGTCGGCCTCGGGGTGGTTCTGGCCGGCCTGCATCTTCGTCGTCGGGGTGCGGCGATCGAGAGCGGCGTCGTGCTGTCGATCGTGTTCGCCGGCATCTTCCTCGGAGGTCTCTATGCGACCCTCACCGCCCCCGTGGTCGGAGCGAACATCGGCGCCGGGTTGGCGCTGATGGCTACACCGTTCGTGCTCGTTGGCCTGGTGGTGTTGTTTGTGATGGCGCTACGCGGCCGTGCCTGATCTTGGTGTCTCCGGTCGTCGTGTCGACGACGTGATCGCGGCTGCCTGTTCGTGAGCTTCGACCCGGTTGCGGCGGTTCGAGCCTCATGATCGACTGAATCGGTGAGCGTCGACCGGGCTGGGGCGGGTAGAACCTCACGAAGCGGCCAGGATGGCGGCTTCCGGCTCAGCCGAGGCGGTCGAGCACGTTGGTGGTGATCCGCTCGATCTGCGGATCACGGCCGGCGAGGCCGTGGGCCCAGTCGGTGCTGCCGCTGGTGACGACCGTGCCGCCACCGGGCGAGGTGTACGTGCCGAGGATCGCGTGGCCGTGTGCGATCCGCTCGACTGCCTCGGGGTCGCGTGAATCGAACAGCCGGCTGGCGATGAATTCGTCCTCCGCCGGCACGTTCGGCTTGGGAGGGCGAGCCGACGTGGTGCGGGTGAAGTGCGCTGCCGGGGCCGACGCGAGGATCACGAAGTTCTCGGGCGTGCCGTCGCTGCCGGTGGGGTAGGGGAGGCCGTCGCGTGTGGTGAAGTCACACCCGTCGCACTCGTAGCCGACGACGGTCGACGCGGCCCCGAGCACATCGCCGTATCCGATGTCGGTGCCGTCGAACAACCAGTGCTCGTGGCGGTGCACGGTGTATCCGCCGGCGCCACTCGTCACCCGCTTACCGATGCGGTGGTAGCCGCCTCGTGAGAAGCTCACGCCGGTCATCTCGTTCTCGGGGCGGGCGAGCAGGTGGTCGCTCCAGATCGTGGTGAGCTCTCGCTGACGATCGGTGCCGTACACGGGGTCGGCCTTGAACTGGCCCTTGTAGCCGACCATCCGAGTGGCACTGCCCGACGCATCGCGGTCTTCCATCCGCACCTGCCAGAAGGCGGTGTTACCGCTGAAGAACGCCGCGTTGCCGCCACTCGCGATGAACCCCTCGACGGCATCGCGCATCGGGCCCGACCAGTACTCGTCGTGGCCCACCGACAGCACGAGCCGCTTGCCGTGCAAGACCTCGGGGTGCTCCTCCAGATCGGCGTTGACGCACACGTCGATCCCGTACCCGTTGCGCTCGGCCCACTCGAGGAACGGCTGCTCCCAGTCCGGCCAGCCCGCAGAACCCGCGTACGGCGAGAGGTGATGCTGGCGGAGGTAGCCGACGTGCGTGTTCATGTCGGGATCCGGTGGGTGTGTGGTGGTGACTCGTCGGCCTGCGCCAGCGGGCTTGTGCAGGTAGCCGCGCGACATCGGACGCTGCAGCGAGCTGATCGTGCCGCCCGTGTAGAGGTTGTGTCCGCCGAAGTCGTTGTACGCATGCCACGTGTTGGTGGCGAGTTGGAGCAGGATCGTGTTGGTGGAGTCGGCTGCGGCGCGCAGCACGAAGAACGCGTGGTCGGTGCGCTGCTTGCCATCAACGTCGACGGTGAGCACCACCTCGTAGTAGCCCGATCGCCACGACGACTCGGTCGGAACGGAGATCGCTGCAGGCCACCCGCAGCCAAGCTCGTAAGCCTGACGCGGCGTGGCATGCTCGCCGGCCGGCACGATGGCTGACCACACGACGTCGCGTGTGCCACCGACGCGAGCGATCTCCACCTGCACGTTGCGACCACCTGGCGACGACAGGTGGAGGCCGACGTGCTCGCCTGGCCCCACCGATTGCGGCCAGCAGTATCCCGTCACTGATTCGAACGCCATCGCGAGAGGTTGCCACATCGGTCTTGGCCGTCGACTACCTCCGGCAGCGGTGACTGCTCAGCGGGCGGCGGTCAGTACCGGAAGCAGGGCCTGGGCAACCTCGGCGGGGCGTTCCTCGTGCGAGAACAATCCTGCGCCGGCGATGACGGCGAGTTGTGCGTTCGAGAAGTCGGCGAGCATCTCGCGAGCCCAGTCGACCGGGAAGAACCGGTCGTGCTCACCCCACACGAGTTGGACCGGCACGTCGATGCGAGCGTGCAGCGCGCGGAGATCGCGGACGTGCTGGTAGTCGAAGCTGCGCAGCAGTCGGATGGCGGCGTCCCGGTGTTCGGCGGATCGGTGGAGTGGTTGGAGGAAGAACTCGTCGAACTCGCCGTCGAGCAACGTTCGGTCGGCGAACGCATCGCCGAGCACGAGTCGGTTGCGGCGTAGTCGAGGCTTTCCTGCGACCCAACCCAGGCCCGCGCCGAACCCGGGGATGCGGCGACCGGCGATGAACGACTTGAACTTCCAGCTGAGCCCGGTCGACTGTTCCGTGTCGATCAACCCGAGGGCGCGCAGGCGTGGGTCGCCGGCCACCGCGTGACGGGCGATCATCCCGCCGCTGTCGTGCCCGACCACCGCGACATCGTTGAGCTCGAGTGCGTCGATGACACGCCGAACGCTGTGGATGTGGTTCTGGATCGACAGTGGCGTGTCGGCGGTGAATCGGCTCGATCCTGCTCCGGGGAGATCGATCAGGTGACAGGTGACGTGATCGGTGAGATGGGGGAGCAGACAGCGGAACGTGGCGCTGGTGACGGGCCAGCCGTGGACGAAGAGCACGTCGGGGCCGGTGCCGACTCGGCGGTACGCGACCTCCCCAGCGCCGACGTCGAGGAACTCGTCGGGTTCACGGCGGAACAGGTCGGACGCTGCCGTTGCAGTGATGCTCATGCCGCACCCGCATCGTGGATCTTCGCGGCGGTGCCGAGGTCGAAGTAGTCGCGCCAGACCGTGATCTTGTCGCCGTCGACTTCGAACACGCTATTGACCGGCAACTCTCGCCATCCGTGATCAAGGCGATGGCGGTCGAGGCGCTCCAAGAAGACCACGGGCCCGGCCGCGGCGCGGCGGATGCGGAGGAACTCGTTCTCGTGGATCGGCGCAAAGAAGGGTTCGAGGACTTGGCGCACGCCGGCGTGGCCGCGGACCGTACCGATCGGGATGTTGGTGTACTCGACGTCGTCGCTCAGGAAGGTGAGTGCTGTGTCGAAATCCATCGCCGCGAACGCGGCGAGGAACGCTTCCACGATGTCGAGAGGTGTCGCGTCGAGCTTGGTCATGTGTGCCTTCCCGTGATTTGTAGTGATCACTGCGAAACCATAATCGTAGTGACCACTACGATCAAGCCCGATGGGCTACAAGCACACCAAAGCCGACATCCTCGACGGAGCGCTCGCCGTCGCGTTTGACGAGGGCCTGAGCCAACTGACCTTCGGACGCGTGGCCAAGCACCTCGGGATCAGCGATCGGACCGTCGTGTACTACTTCCCGACCAAAGACGATCTGATCGGTGAGGCGCTCCTCGCGATGGGCCTGGAACTCCAGGCCACCTTGGCGCCGACGTTCTCGTCGCCGGCGGCCGATCACCTCGAGATCCTGCGCGGGGCGTGGCCGATCCTCGCTCGGTCGGACGCCGACCCGGTTTTCGCACTCTTCTTCGAGGCCGGAGGACTCGCCGCGACTGGTCGCGAGCCGTTCCGAACGCTGGTGCCACAGCTCGTCGAAGGTTGGATCGACTGGACTGCGACGTTCATCCGCGGCACGCGTGCGCGGCGTCGGTCGGAGGCGGAGGCAGCGATCGCCATGCTCGACGGGCTCCTGCTCCTCCGCCAGCTCGCCGGGCCCGACGTAGCCGACAGCGCGGCCCGACGCCTCGGCGTCACCTCCCGGCGTCGCCCCCGCTGACCCACCGACTACGCGGCGGCGACCTCGGTCAAGACCGAATCGAGCTGTGACTCGTCGACCGCGCCGTAGAAGGTCTGGGTCGTGCCGTCGGCCGCAACGATGACGAGTGCGGGTTGTGCAGGTACCTCGAACCGGAGAAACACGTCGCCGGGATCGTCGCTGATCGTCGGGAATGTGAGGCTGTGCTTGTCGATGAATCCCTGAAACGAGGCTTCATCGCCGGTCCAGGCAACTCCGATGAACTCGACGGATCCCGCCCAACGTGCGCTTGCCGCTTCGACCGAAGCGGCTTCTCGATTGCACACGCTTCAAGTGGGCGCCCAGAACCAGAACGCAACCGGTCGACCGGCGTATGTGGCCCCGTCGAACTCGCCGCCACCGACCAACGGCGCCTGAAACGCCAACGCTGCCGGCACCGCGGTCGTCGCTTCTGACGACGTTGGTGCAGTCGACGCGGGTGCAGTAGCGGTCTGCTCTGTCGCACCGGATCCGGTCGGCTCGACGGTGGACGCGGGCACGGCATTGGACGACGACGAGGAGTCGGAGCACCCGGCGGCGGCGCCAGCGAACAGGAGCGCCGCAATGGCGACGAGTCGACGGTGCCGAATGCTGTTGCTCATACGGCAACGCTAGCTGCGCCCGTGTTGGGTGGGTGCCGATAACTCATCGTGGCGCGGCAGCGTCGACTGCGTACCGTCGCGGTCCATGCGTCTCGATCTACCCGCTGGTTTCGTCGCCCGCCCGTATCGCGGGCGCGTCGACCACGCGCTGATGGCCGCGCTCAAGACCGCTGATGAACGCGACGAGCCCGACGCCGAGTTGTCGACGGCCGAGCAGTTCGATGCGAGCTACCCCCACCTCGAGCGCTGCGATCTCTCGCGTGACGTCGCCATCGTCGAGACCACCGGAGGGGAACCGGTGGCCTACCTTCGCACTGGCTGGGATCTAGCCGACGACGACAGCCGCGTGTGGTACGTCATCTTCGCCGTCGACCCCGATCACCGTTCGCCCGAGTTGCTGGCCGCACTCGTCAGCGGCTGGGAAGCGCACGTCGACCTTGTCGAGCCCGACGACGGGCGGACGTCGCAACTGCGTGCCTGGGCACCCCATCCCGGCATCGGGTTGCCCGAGGTCGGCCTCGGTGCAGCGCTCGAACAGGCGGGCTTCACCACCACCCGGTTCTCAGCGTCACTCGTGCGGCCGCATCTCGACGACATCCCCGACTACGCCTTGCCCGACGGCGTAGAGATGCGACCGGTCGAACCACACCATCTGCATCAGATCTGGGCCACGCACCACGAGGCCTTCCGCGGCCAGCCCGACTTCGTCGAGCAGGACGAGTCCGAGTTCGAGTCGTTCCTCGCCGACCCGATGCGCGACGAGACACTGTGGGCGATCGCCTGGGCGGGCGACGGCCCCGACGCGCAGGTGGTGGGCCAGGTGAAGTCGTACATCAACGCCGAGGAGAACCGGGTCCACGGCCGCCAGCGCGGCTACACCGAGCACATCTCCACCACGCTCGGATGGCGGGGCAAGGGCATCGCCCGGGCGCTGATCGTGGCCAGCCTCCATGAGTTGCGGGCCCGCGGCATGACCGAGGCAGCGCTCGGAGCCGACACCGACAACCCGCAGGCGTTCAACCTATACCAGATGCTCGGCTTCGAGGTGATCGCCTACCAGGCTCAGTACGACAAGCCGAGGGGCCAGGTGTCGATCGTCTCGTAGCGGGCGCCGGCGGGGTCGAGGCGGCTCTGCACCAACGCGATCTCGTCGGCGACGAACTCGGCGCTCAGCGCGGAGCCGAGCACTCGCGGCATCTGCGAGAAGGGCTTCAATCGGGCGAGGGTGAGGTGACCGGTGAAGCGCTTGCGCGGCGGTTCGCCGAGATGGGCGGTGCGCTCGGCCACCTCGGCAGCGATGTCGTCGAGTCCGGCGGCGGGCAGCACCAGCGCCCGCTCCGCAAGCACATCGACCGCAGGCCCGAGGCACACCGTGGCGGGCGGCATCGACCAGCCCTCCATCGCGGCGCGCACGTCGTCGGGTCGAGCCTCGCCGAGGAATCGCAGCGTGATGTGCCACGACTCGGGCGCCACGAAGCGCACGCCGCGCTGGTCCTTGCGGTGCAGTGCGGTGAGGTCGGCCACCACGTCCTCAGGTGGCCACACGGCGATGAACAGTCGTGCCATCGCCCCAGTCAATC
>JBMOFX010000124.1:0-7957 GCA_049318665.1 Ilumatobacteraceae bacterium
CGCGACCTCCGGCTTGACAGGCCGGCGTGAACTCCACTTCACCACGGGACCATGAATGGTCAACGCACCCCCAACGGGATTCGAACCCGTGCCGCCACCTTGAAAGGGTGGTGTCCTAGGCCACTAGACGATGGGGGCTTGGGGACGACTCCGGTTGAGAGCGTTTGAACACTAGCACCGGGTCGCCAGATTGCCACCTGGCGATGGCCGCTACGGTAGCGGTCTCATGCGCCTCGACGTGGACCCATCGCTCGATCCGTCGGCGTATGCCTTCTCGCACCGGATCCGCGTTCGGTTCGCCGAAACCGATGCGATGGGGATCGTCCACCACGCGAACTACCTGCTCTACCTCGAAGAAGCGCGGGTGGCGTACCTGCGCCACCTCGATCGGCCGTACACCGCGCTCCGGGAAGAGGGCGTCGATCATGCGGTGCTCGAGTGCTTCGTGCAGTACCGGTCGCCGCTGTACTTCGACGACGAGGTCGACGTGCACCTGGTGGTCGCCAAGGTCACGCGCGCCACGTTTCAGATCGCCTACCTCGTCACGGTCGCCGGGGCGGTCCGCGCCACGGGGGTGACCGCGCACGGCGCGGTCAACCGGCAGGGTCGGCCCGTGCGCCTCCCGACCTGGTTGGCCGAGTTCGGTTACAGAACGGCGAAGAGGTCGTGAGTCGGCGCGGTCCCAGCGGATCGCGTCGTACGGTGCCTGCATGGGTTCCATCGGGCTGTGCACCGACTCCGGTGCGCTCCTTCCGAGCGAACTCGTCAGCCTGCTCGGCGTGACAGTGGTGCCGGCGACCGTCCAGGTCGGCGAGCACGAGTACCTCGCCGGAGTCGACCTCGATCACGACACGCTGATCGATCTGCTCGCGACCGGTCGTGAGCCGATCTCCATCGTCGATCCGAGTGCAGGCCAGTTCGCGCTCGCCTACGAACACCTTGCCGCGGCCGGCTGCACCGAAATCGTGTCCGTGCACGCGTCCTCGAAGGCCTCTGCCACCATCAATGCCGCTCGCCTCGCCGCACACCGGTCGGAGGTGCCGGTGAGGATCGTCGAGTGCGACACCACCGGGTTCGGTGTGAGCGGCTGCCTGTGGGCCGTCGCCGACGTGCTCGCCGCCGAGGGCACGATCGACGAAGCTGTTGCCGCTGCCGAATCGGTGGCTGGTGCGGTCATCGCGCTCCGTCTCACCGACGACACCGCAGAGCTCACCACGCAGGTCGCTGCGCTCGGCAGGCCCGTTCGGGTCGGTCTCGGGGTGGGGCCGCGGTCACTGCTCCATGTCGCCGATGCCTACGAGTCGGTCCTGGCAGCCGACCCGATGGTCGAGACGGTGGTGCGCTACCGGCTCACGCCGACCTTCGACGACCACGGCCACGTGTGCGGCTCGGGCATCGAGTGCATCACGTTCCCTGCAGCGCCCGGATCGTCCACTCCAGCAGCCAGCTGAGAAACGAATAGAGGTGATGCTCCGCCGCGAGCGGATGGTCGGGTGACACATCGTCGGGGTCGATGTCTTCGCCGACGTCGAGCACCGTTCCGAGCACGAGCCGGATGCCGTTCAGCGCCTGCGCGAACGCCAGCAGTTGCGCTTCGTCGAGCGGGCCCTTCTGGCCGAGCGCCTTCTCGACGATGTCCATGCCGCCGAGCCGCGACGCGACGAGGTCGTCGCGCATCAGCCGCTGGTACTCGGCGTCGTGTTCGGCGTGCTCGGGCAGGTGGTAGGCGGCGGGGAAGATTCGCCGCAGCGCTGGCGCATCGGCGGGTCCGGTGAGCAGGTCTCGCAGCTCGCTCATCAACGCCAACAGCAGGTCGCGGTCGGTGTCCGGCAGGTTGATGCGGTAACCGTGCTTCACGCGCTCGACCGGCGGCTTGAACTGCCAGCGCATCAGTCGTCCTGCTGCATCGTGGCCCACAGGCCGTGCTCGTGGAGGCGGAACACGTCGAGCTCGGCCTTCTCGCGGCTGCCGCTGCTGACGACCGCCTTGCCCTTCTGGTGGACGTCGAGCATGAGGGCCGTTGCCTTCTCGAGCGAGTAGCTGAACAGCTTCTGCAGCACGAAGGTGACGTAGCTCATCAGGTTGATGGGGTCGTTCCAGACGATCACCACCCACGGCCGGTCGGGGTCGATCGATTCGTCGGCACGCGGCTCGTCCAGTTCAAGCGGCGCAGGAGCAGGTGACATCGGTCCACAGTGTGCCCGGTTGGCCGGTCTCTCGCATCGCCCGTACGATGGTCGGATGGCTGTCGGCGCGCGTCCCTTGGTGCCGTCCCGGCTCGCACCTGGCGGCGTCGTCCACGGCTCGACCCGTACACCCACCACGAAGATCCGCGGCTACATCGCGCTGGCGAAGCTCCGCGTGGTCGAACTCCTGCTCATCACGACCGTGCCGACGATGGTGTTGGCGGCGAAGGGTTGGCCTGGCACCTGGCTGGTCGTCGTCACACTGGTGGGCGGCACGCTCGCGGCCGGCGGGGCGAATGCGATCAACATGGTGATCGACCGCGACATCGATGCGCTCATGGTGCGCACCCAGGGCCGGCCATTGGTGACCGGCTTGATCACGCCCCGCGCTGCCTTGGTGTTCGCCGTCGTGCTCGAGGTGGCCGCCTTCGCCGTGTTGTGGGCCGGCGCCAACCTCCTGTCGGCACTGCTCACCATCGGTGCGATGGCGTTCTACGTGGTCGTCTACACGATCTGGCTGAAGCGCACGAGCCGCCAGAACATCGTGATCGGTGGCGCTGCCGGGGCCGTGCCGGTGTTGGTCGGTTGGGCCGCCGTCACCGGGTCGCTCGGCTGGGCCGCGATCGTGCTGTTCGTCGTGATGTTCCTCTGGACGCCACCGCACTTCTGGGCGCTCGCCATCCGCCACGTCGACGACTACCGGGCAGCGGGTGTGCCGATGCTCCCGGCGGTCGTACCGCTCGAGAAGGCCGTGCGCACGATGGTCGCCTACACCGTGGCGCTCGTTGTGGCCAGCCTGGTGCTGATCCCGGTGGCCGAACTGGGTTGGATCTACGGCGTCGCCGCAGGTGTGCTCGGGGTGCTGTTCGTGTGGGGCACGGTCGATCTCGGCCGCAACCCCACCCCACAGCGGTCGATGCGGGTGTTTGCGTTCAGCATCACCTACGTCACACTCCTGTTCGGTGCGATGACGGTCGACGTGTTCGTCCGCTACGGCTTCTGAGCTCTGCAGCGCTCGAACGCAGATGATTTCAATGCGGGACGCGACCTGTGGGTAATCTCGCAGGCGTCAATCCGTCACCATTCCTTCTCACCGACTCTGCGCGGCCTGAGACGAATCGAGTTCGCTGCACATGACCACCATCGATCCACACGTCGCAGGCGCCGGCTCCTCTGCCGTCGCGAGCGAGCGCACGGGTGGCGTCCTGGCCTCGGTGGCCGACCACATCACCACCGCCGACCACAAGAAGATCGGTCGGCTGTTCATCGGCTCGTCGTTCGTGGTGCTCCTGGCGGTTGGTGTCATCGCCACGCTCCTCGGAGTCGAGCGCATCGACGCCACGTCGAGCTTCATCGATGCGGGCGCCTTGCCGCAGTTGTTCTCCGCGTATCGCGTGCTGCTCACCATGGGTGTGGTGCTGCCGCTCGGCATGGGACTCGCCGTCGCCATCGCCCCGTTGCAGGTGGGCGCTCGCTCGATCGCGTTCCCCCGCCTCGCACTGCTCGGGTTCTGGTCGTGGGCAGTGGGTGCGATCCTCGTCGTCATCTCGATCGCCTCGAATGGCGGGCCCGGTGGCGGCAACAGCGACATGGTCGACCTGTTCCTGGCGGCTCACGTCGTGGTGCTCATCGGGCTGGTCGCAGCCGCCGTCTCGGTTGGCACCACGGTGCTCACCGCTCGTGCGCCGGGGATGAACATGAAGCGCATTCCGCTGTTCACCTGGTCGGCGCTCGTGTACAGCCTCGGTCTGCTGCTCGCCCTGCCGGTGCTCGCCGGCACGCTCGTCTTGCTGTACGTCGACCACAAGTACAGCCGCCTCACCTTCGGCGGCAACAAGGGCATCGGCACATGGGTTGGCTACGCCTTCAGCCAGCCGGCCACGGTGCTCTACGCAGTGCCCGTGTTCGGCCTCGTGCTCGACACGTTGGCGACGGCCACCCGCAAGCGCCTTCCCCTCCGTGGCGTGGGCCTCATCGGTGTCGGGCTGGTCGGTACGGCCTTCCTCGCCGGGGTCGTGCAGGTCGACAGCTCGCTGTCGCGCAACGTGCTCGACTTCACGTTCAGCGCGGCACTTCGCGAGATCGTGCCGTTCGCGCTCATCAACGGCCTGCCGTTGCTGGGCGCAGCCGTGGTGTTCGCCGTGGTGTTGCGGGGGGCGGCCGGTCGTCCCCGTCCGATCTCGCCGTTCGTGTTTTCGGTCTTCGGCGCCGGCATGGTGTTCGTCGGGATCGCCGGCAATGCGGTGTACCGCGTCGGTGACGCGCAACTCGCCGGCACGGTGTTCGAAGAAGGCGCGTGGATCTACGTCTGCTACGGACTCGTCCTCGGTGCCCTCGGTGGGGTCGTCTACTGGGGGCCGAAGCTGTGGGGTCGGATCATCCCCGACAAGAAGGTGCTCCCGTTGGCGCTGCTCGGTCTGCTCGCCACCATCCTCGCGTCGTTCCCCTATTACATCGCTGGCTTCGCGAAGCAGCCCGCCAACGCTGTCGAGTTCGACTACAGCGGACCGCAGAACCTGTGGAACATCCTCGTCACCGCAGGGCACGCGCTGATGTTCCTCACCGTGCTCGCCTTCGTGCTGCTCGCCGTGCGGTCATTCCGCTCCGGTGAGCACGCCGGCGACGATCCGTGGGACGGCCAGACGCTCGAGTGGGCCACGTCGTCGCCTGCGCCCGCGTCGAACTTCGCCGAGTTGCACACGGTCAACTCGCCCGAGCCCTTGCTCGACCTCAAGCCCGTTAGCACCGAGGGGAACGCCTGATGCACGCCCTGCCCCCTGCCCCCTTGCCCGCCCCACGTCGGCAGGTGTTCATCGGATCCGCACTCGGGTCCGCTGCGATGGTCGCCCTCTTCGGTGGCCTCTTTGCGCTGTTCCTCCGCTTCCGCCAGGCGACGCTCGCCGTGCCGGAGAGCGAGTGGAAGCCGGCTGCCAGCAAGGTTCCCGAGGTGGCGACCAACATGATGCTGATCGCGTTCGGCGCGATCTTCGTGATGGTTCAGTGGTCGGTGTGGGCGGCCCGTCGTCAGCAGCGATCGAATACGGCACTGGCCCTCGGCGTGTCGGCGCTGCTTGCGGCGGCGGTCATCAACGCACAGGCGTTCGTCTACTTCCAGATGCGGCTCCCGATCAGGGACACGACGTACGCCACGATGTTCTACGGCGTCACCGGCACGTTCCTCGCATTCCTGGTGCTCGGCTTCTTTCTCACCCTCGTGGTCGCGTTTCGTCAGCTCGGCGGCCGCGCCGACCGCGACGTCATCGCAGCGCACGCCCTCTACTGGTACTGCTTGGGCGCGGTCTACGCCGCCCTGTGGTTCGTCATCTACGTCACGAAGTGACGGGAGAGGCAACGAATGTTCACGACAGGATCGAAGCTCTTCCTCGGCGCCACCGTCACGGCGTTGATCGGCGCCGTCGTCTTCGGCGTCTTCACCGACGGTGACATCGCCTGGACGGCGACCATTGGCCTGATCGGCGCCACGCTGGCGCTCGGTCTGCTCACCGGCATCAATTTCTTCGTGCGCGACGGCAACGTGCGCGCGTTCGACCCGGGCGCACTCACCGAGTCGCCCGCCGCTCAGCACGCCAACGGGGCAAGCATGTGGCCGTTGGTCGCAGCCGTCGGCGGTGGCCTGGTGGTGCTCGGACTCGTCACCGAGCCGGTGGTGTTCAAGGCGGGCATCGTGGTGTTGCTCGCTGCTGGCGCTGAATGGGTGGTGCAGAACTGGAGCGATCGGGCGTCGGCCGACCGCGAGTACAACGATGCACTCCGCAAGCGGATGCTGCACCCACTCGAGTTCCCGGTGCTCGCCGCAGTCGGCATCGCCGTCATGGTGTTCTCGTTCTCGCGGATCATGTTGTTCGTGTCGAAGGAGACTGGTCCGGCGATCTTCGGCATCCTCGGCGCGCTCATCGTGCTCGTCGGATATCTGTTCGCAACGAGGGCATCGGTGCGCAAGAGCGTCGTTGCCGGCGTCTGCACGATCGCAGCGCTCGGACTCGTGAGCACTGGTGTGGTGATGGCGATCGATGGTCCCCGTGAGATCGAAGAGCACGAGATCATCGAGACGTCGCCGCAGGTGTGCAGCAGCAACGACAAGACCGAGGCCGACAAAAAGTCGTCGCAGAGCATCGCTGCCAAGAGCAATGTCGCCGCCACCTTGATCTTCCAAGACGGCCGGCTCTACGCGGACACGATCGGGTTCGACGGCACCACCGACACGATCACCCTCCCGGCCGGCAACCCGTCGAACATCGTGTTCCGCAACCTCGACCCCACACCGGTTCGTCTCACTGCCAGTCTCGGAGCGTTCGAGACGACCACGCTCGTCGATGGCAAGCCGACGATCGAGAAGCCGGTCACGTGCACGGCGCTCGTCGAGCAGAACGGCCGACAGTTCATGACCTTGGTGTTCCCGCGTTCGTCGCGGTGGACGCTCGAGCCATACACCTTGTTCGTCCCCGGTGTCGACGGGGCCGTCGTGAAAGTCGTGGTGCCCTGAGTCATGGAGCGGAGACCGACCACAGTGGCTAACTTGGCGAACGTGCCCACCCTCACACGCCGTCGCGCAACTGCAGCGCTCACGGGGCTTGCCACCATGGCCCTGCTCGCCGGTTGTGCACAGAACGCCCCCCAGGACACCTGGGATCCCGCCGGAGAAAACGCTCGCAAAATCGACAACCTGCAGCAGCCAGTGTTCCTCGTGGCTGGCATCGTGCTGCTCGTCGTCGTCGTGGCCGTTGGCTACTCCGTCATCCGATACCGCGACCGCGGTCAGGCGATGCCCGAGCAGACCCACGGCAAGCCGGCGTTGGAGATCGCGCTCACGATCCTGCCGGCGATCATCCTCGTCGGCGTCGGGGTGCCGACCGTCAGCACGATCTTCAAATTGGCGAAGACGAGCGATACCGAGTGCGTCGTCAACGTCACGGGCCAGCAGTGGTGGTGGGAGTACGACTACCCGGTGCAGGAGAGTTGCGGCGGCGTTGCGATCACCGAGCCGATCGTCACCAGTGGCCAACTCATCATCCCGGCCAACACGAGGGTGCTCATCCGCGGCACCAGCCGCGACGTCATCCACTCGTATTGGATCCCCCGCCTCAACGGCAAGCGCGACATGGTGCCGGGCCGCATCCACACGTTGCGTATGCAGGCGGATCAGCCGGGCATCTATGCCGGCCAGTGCACCGAGTTCTGCGGGCTCAGCCACGCCAACATGAAGATGGAGGCCGTGGCGCTGACCACCGCCGACTTCCAGACGTGGGTGTCGAACGAGCTCAAGCCATACGAGGCGCCGGAAGCGGGCACGCTCGCCGCCACCGGCGAGGCCACGTTCATCGCGAACTGCGCGTACTGCCACCAGGTCAACGGGCTCAGCCGAACTGACACGGAGGGCAACGTCACCCCGGTGTTGGCCGACCCGGCCACCTACATCGTGTCGGGCGCCGCGCCCAACCTGACCCATCTGATGGCGCGCAATACCTTCGCCGGCGCTACGTGGGATCTCCTCACGCCGGCCTGCCGCGACCGGGTCTGGAACGCGTCGCCGGAGGAGTTCGGTGCGCGCTATCTCGAGGGCGTCTCGCCCGAGTGTCTGAACGAGGTCGACCTGCGCGAATGGATTCGCAATGCGCAGGCCAAGAAGCCGATGTATTCGTCCGACCGCCAGAAGGAGATCTCCGGCGGCAAGGTGCGCGGCATGCCGGCGCTCGGACTCAGCGAAGACCAGATCGATCAACTCATCGCCTACCTCCTCACTCGGAAGTAAG
>JBMOFX010000125.1:0-7914 GCA_049318665.1 Ilumatobacteraceae bacterium
CTCCGCGGCGAAGTCGTGGCCGTCGTGGTGCTCACCGCGCACACAGCAGAACACCGTGCCCGGGCGCACCTCACGCGAGTCGATCGTGATGTCGGTGACGGGCACCGCGTCGTCACCCGTGATCTCGACACTCGGACCGCCGCGGATCACGCGGACCACCTCGGCGATGGTCGTCATCGGAGAGCTCAACTCGCTGCGGGGCAGCCGCCGCCGACCGAGGGCGGCGTGAAGCCCAGCTCATGCATGATCGTCGGCGCGATCGTCGAGAACACGGGGGCTGCCGCGGTGCCGCCGAACCGCGTGATCTGACCCTCAGCCCCCGGCGGTTCGTCGATCGACACCAGCACCGTGACCCGCGGTGCCTCGGCGGGGAAGAACCCGGCGAACGACGAGTAGTACTTGCGGTTGCCGTCGGCATCGACGTCGCCGCCGCCGTCCTGGGCCTTCAGGCCGGTGCCGGTCTTACCAGCGATTGTGACACCGTCGACCTGCGCGCGGGTCGCCGTGCCGTCGCACACCACCTCGCGCATCATCATGTTCACCTGCTGGGCGATCTCCGGACGGAACACCTCTCGCGACTCCGATGGCGGCGTCTCCGTCACGTTGCCCTGTGCGTCGATGGTGGCCTTCACGAGCTTCGGTGCGACGTACACACCGTTGTTGGCGATGGTGTTGATCGCCGAGACGAGTTGGATCGACGTGGATGCAATGCCCTGGCCATACGCGACGGTGTACTGCTCGACGCCCTGCCACTTGGTCCAGTCCACACCGAGGCCTCGCGACTCGTTCGGGAAGTCGAGCGCCGTCTTCTGCCCGAGGCCCACTGCGTTGAAGTAGCCACCGAGCTTCTGCTTGGTCTCGCGCAGATCCGATCCCAACGTGAGCATCGTCTCGATCGTGCCGATGTTGGATGACTTCGTGAGGATCCTCGACACCGGCCACATGCCGGTGGGGTGCGGTTCCGCATCGTGGAGCGTGGTGTCAGAGAACTGCTTCTCGTAGGGCACTTCGAACTGAGTATCCGGAGTGACGGTGCCTTCGTTCAGCGCCGCTGCGACCGTGATGGTCTTCACCACCGAACCAGGCTCGGCAGCGTCCACCGCAGCGATGTTGCCGCTGGTGACGCTGACGCGACCGGTCTCCGGATCACGGCGCACGCCGGCCATCGCGATGACCTCACCGGTGCGGGTGTCGAGCACGACCGCGCTACCACCTCGCGCCGCAAGCGCTGTCACCTGGTCGATCAGCGCGCGCTCGACCGAGTACTGGACGCTTCTGTCGATCGTGAGCACCACGTCGCCACCGGGCACCGGCGCCTGCGCAACCGTCTCACTGCCGGGGAGCGAGCGACCGTTGCGATCGTGCTGGCGCACTTGCTCACCGTCCTTGCCAGTGAGCCACAGGTTGTACTGCATCTCGAGTCCGGCGACGCCGATGCCGTCGATGTCGGTGCGTCCGATCACGCTCTGGCCCACGGCGCCCGCTGGCATCGTGCGACGGTCCTCGTCGAGTGCCTCGATGCCCTTCAGACCGAGAGCCTGCAGCGCCTTTGCGCTCTCGTCGGGCACCTGGCGGGCGATGTACACGAAGCTCTTCGTCTTCGCCGTGAACGCTTCGATCAGTTCCTGCTGGCGCTCCGGCGTCAAGGAGAGCAGCGTCGCAAGCATCGCGACGGTGGCCTCAGGGTCGCCGACTTCCTTCGGGTTGGCGTAGATCGTCTTAGCGGGCACCGACAGCGCCAACTCATCGCCGTTGCGGTCGAAGATGACACCGCGGCTGGCCCGCAGCACGGTCTCCGACGTCCGCTGGTCGCGTCCGGCCTGGCGCAACTGGTCGGCATCCTGGGTCTGCAACTGGATCACGCGCCCGACCACGATCGCGAACACGAGCGCGGTGAGGGCGAACATCCACAGCAGGCGGCGTCGGCTCTGACCGGCGCGAAAGAGGTGGCGTGGTGCACGGGGGGCGCGCACCACGCGCTTCTGCATCGGCCGGGGGGCGACCGTTGCGATCGGAGGCCGTGACGCACGCACATGGCGCGTCGGCCCATTGTTGGGGCGCGCGTTCGATTGCGCGGTCGATCGCGCGGCCGAATGCTGAGCGGGCTTCGATGCCGAGTGGGCGCGTCCACTGACCCGTGCGCCGGTGCGGCGGGGTGTCGTCGACCCTCGTGGTGTCGGGGGTGGCGCGACGGGACGGCGGCTCACGGGGTCGCCTCGCCGAGACTCTTCACTTGGCGGTATTGATCGAGCAGACCTTCGCCGTAGGGGCGTTCGACCTGCGGCAACACGCCAGTGCTTTGTTGCACGGCGATGACCACCGTCGGGTCGATCTCCCCGAACTGAGTGTCGCGAGATGGTGCCATGCCGGCCGCAGTGGCGATCGTCGCGAGGCGTTCGGGTGACCGGAGCTCGGACCGCTCGCGCCGCAGCGCGTCGTATTGGGTCCGCGCGTCGACGATCGATTGGTCGAGTTCGTCGAGACTCAGCTGCCGCTGGGCAATCTGCGTTTGGAACGCTGCGGCCCCCAGCATCGCCAGCGCGACGGACACGCCCACGAGCACAACGAACCGTGCGGCACGGCGGCGACGCGGCACGAGCGCAAGCGTCGGCCGGGTGGAGGCCTGGATGTTGACGGTGGCGCGCACCATGGTGCGAGGACCGGCGAGGTTGTGGCGACGGGTGGCCACCGTGGGTGTGCGCTTCGCGAGCGGCGTGCCCCGTCCGCCGACGCGTGCACCTCGGCGAGCGGGCACCTGTGCGGGAGCGGCCATCAGTCGTCCCGCCGCTTCGGCACGATGCGCTCGACGACACGCAGCTTGGCGCTGCGGGCTCGGGTGTTGCTGTCGCGCTCTGCGGCGCTTGGTGCTTTCGGGATGCCGCGCACCAGACGAACGATCTGCACCGCGTCGCACACACACGGCAGTTCGGGCGGGCAGGTGCATCCGCCGGTCGCCGCCTCACGCATCCGGTCCTTCACGATGCGGTCCTCACCAGAGTGGTACGACAGCACGGCCACACGACCCCCGACCACCGTGTTGTCGATCGCCGCGTCGAGCGCGACGGGGAGCACTTCGAGCTCACGGTTGAGCTCGATGCGGATCGCTTGGAAGGTGCGCTTGGCGGGGTGTCCGCCGGTTCGTCGTGCCGCTGCCGGAATCGCGCCGACGACGACCTCCGCGAGCTGGGTCGTCGTCTCGATCGGCCGGGCAGCGACGATCGCACGCGCCACCCGGGTCGAGAACCGCTCGTCGCCGAAGTCGCGCAGCACCTGCGCGAGGCGGCGCTCGTCGTAGCCGTTGACGATGTCGGCCGCCGTCCATTCGTCGCGCTGGTCCATGCGCATGTCGAGCGGTGCGTCCGCTCGGTAGGAGAAGCCACGCTCGCCGCGGTCGAGCTGTGGCGAACTGACACCGAGATCGAACAGTGCACCGGACAGGGAGGGAACGTCGAGCGTGGTCATGGCATCGTCGAGGTGGTCGAACCGAGTGTGCGAGGTGCGGACTCGATCGCCGAAGACGGCCAGTCGCTCACGTGCCACGGCGAGTGCGTCGCCGTCGCGGTCGAGTCCGACGATCCGCAGGTGTGGGTGTGCCTCGAGCAGCGCCACCGCATGGCCGGCGCCGCCGAGCGTGGCGTCGAGCACCCAGCCAGAGGGGGCACCGGCGAAGATCTGAACGATCTCATCGAGCATCACGGGCCGGTGGTCGAACTCGCTCACGCGCGTTCCCACCGATCGGATCCGGACACGGAGTCGTGGAGCACCTGCAGCCCGCCGGACGGCGGGCGTCGCCGGGATGTCTCCCCGGTCGAACAGACGGCAAGCGGGCGGAGTGAGGCTACCCATCTTGCCGCCCGGCGGGCTGCAGATGCGCCACGGACTCGTGTGTGTGCGGAGGTCATCGTCATTGCAGAGGCACTGACGACAGGTCGGTGATCACAGGTCGTCATCTCCTGCGAGGTCGCTGGTGCCGAGCTCGCGGACGCGCTCGAACCGGTCGGGCGACCAGATCTCGATCGTGGTGAAGTTGCCGGTGACGACCACGCGGGACTCGGTGGTGAGTTGGGCGTACTCGCGCAGCCGGTCGTCGAGGCTGACGCGACCTTGCTTGTCGATGGTCACCAGCGAGGCGCTCGACGACACCGCACGCTGACGCTGCATGCTCATCTCGCCCCGCTCGACGCGGCCCATCAGTTGCTCGGCCATCGATTCGAACTGATCGGCTGGGATCACGTTGAGGCACTTGTCCTGGCCGATGGCCACATAGCAGTGCTCGCCGAGGTGCGAGCGAAACGGCGCGGGGAGTGCGAGACGGCCCTTGTCGTCGAGCTGACGCTCGTGCGTTCCGACGAACAGCACCGTTCTTCACCCCCTTCTGCACCTGGCGACTCGTGACGTGGTTCCCCATTGTTCCCCCATTTGCCCCCACTCGTCAACAATCTTCCCCACATTTCCCCAGATTCGTGTCGC
Organism: Ilumatobacteraceae bacterium; assembly: GCA_049318665.1. Classification (GTDB taxonomy): domain Bacteria; phylum Actinomycetota; class Acidimicrobiia; order Acidimicrobiales; family Ilumatobacteraceae; genus VFMC01. Next base: position 4,471 of record JBMOFX010000125.1, read on the forward strand.
GAGACCCCCGATCACCCCTTCCGGGTGGCTCCCGCGCACGCCGCTCAGCGCACACTCGAGGCGATGGGCTGGTCGGCGTTCGGGGAGGCGTTGCCGGAGGCGATCACGATCGCGTCGAGCCCGCCAGCGATCGTCCTCGTGATCCTGTTGCTGGGCGCGCCGCGGGGACGGGTCACCGGCCCGGCCTTCTTCGGCGGGTGGCTGGTGGGTCTCACGGCGCTGACCAGCGTCGTGTTCCTGCTGGCCGACGCGGTCGACGTGGCCACCGACGCCGACGCGGCAGACGGCGTCGACGCGTTCCAGCTCGGGCTCGGATTGCTGCTGTGGTTCCTCGCCCTGCGTCAGTTCCGGAAGCGTCCGGGGCCAGGCGAGACGCCGGCAACACCGAAGCTCTTCGCGACCGTCGACGCGTTCGGGCCCGGCAAGGCGTTCGTCCTCGGCCTCGCCGCAAGCGTGGCGAACCCGAAGAACATCGCGCTCGCGGTCAGTGGCGGGACCAGCATGGCCCGCATTGGTGCGACGGGTGCCGACGCGGTCGCCGCCGTGATCCTGTTCATCGCCGTGGCGTCGCTCGGCGTCGTGGTGCCGATCGTTGTCTCGTTCGCGATGGGCGACCGATCGGCCGACGTCCTCGGATCATGGAAGTCGTGGCTGATCGCCAACACCGCCACGATCATGACCGTGCTGTTCCTCGTGCTCGGCGCGAAGCTCGTCGGCTCCGGCCTCGCCCTGTTCTCCTGACCCGGGGCTCCTGGTGTCCGTCACGGGCACCAGGAGCCCCCAGAACGGGTGGCGACAGGTCAGCCAGCGGGACTCGGGTAGTCGCGGGGCGCCTCACCGGGTGGTGGGGTGGTGTAGATCGCGACCGCGCCCTCCGGATTGAACAGCTTCTCCTCGGTGGGCCACTCCCCCGGCAGGTAGCGCTTGCCACCGTCGACGAACTGGTACATGCCGGGGCCGGACCGCCGGAGTTCGTCGGGGCCGACCGTGGTGGGGTCCCACCAGAACGCGGTGGCATCGTCGACACCTTGGTAGTCGGTATCCGGCCAGAGACCCTTGTCGCCATACGACAGGTACGGCTGGGAGATCGCCTTCTGCGTGCCGGTGCCCTCGAAGAGACCGTCGCGCCAGGTCTCACTCGTGAGGTTCGGGCCAACCCCTTGCACCACCGCGAAGAACAACGCAGGGTTGGGCGAGATCACACCGATCGAACCGGGTGCTGGCGGCGGCGAGCCAGTGAACCACTCGTACACGACGCCGGCACCGATCACCGTGGGATCGCTCTTGGCGGCGAGCGAGGTCACGCCGAACGCGTGCTTCCACTGCTCCTGGTCGTAGGTGCGGGCGAACGCGTTCACGTCGACGAGCGTGCTCGCCGCGACCACCCACTCGGGGAAGTACTCCTGCGCGGTCGCCTCTCGGGTGAAGTCGCGGGGTGCCACGGGATCACCGCTGAAGACGATCGTGGTGACGCCCGCCGACTTGAGCTTCGAGATCACCTGTGATGCGGTGTCCTGGATCGTGCCAGGGTTCAGTTCGTACGGCAGCACCTCAGCGAACGGCGCCCCCGCCGCTTCCATGGCGGCGGCATACCCATCGGCCAGGTCCTTCGAGCCGCTCCCGCTGTCGATGTAGACGTAGCCGAACTTGCGCGGCGTGCTCTTCAGCGCCTCACCCGCGTGCTCGGCGTTCTTGCCGACCAGCTGCTTGGTGATGAACTCCACCACGTGCGTGCGCTTCTGCTCGGCGCTTGCATCGAGTCCCCACAGGTAGGGATCGCGGTCTTCGTACCACGAGCCTGGCTGGCCCGGGCCACACCCGATGCACGTGATCTCGCGCGCAGCAAGCTCGTCGGAGAACGCGCTGGTGAGTGCCGGGCCACCGAGCACCGCGAACGGCTGATACTGCTCGGCGATGAGCGCTGCGTCGGCGCGGGCCGCCACATCGTCAGCGGCGCCACCGGTGCCTGTGAACGTGACGAGGTTGATCTTGCGGCCGTACAACTCGTAGTACGTCTCGTAGTACTTCACGAGGCCGCGCATCGTTTCGAAGAGCTGCTCGTTCGTGTCGTCGACCGCCACCGCCGACGTGATGTAGTCGATGATCGGGTCGTTCTCCTGCCCGGCGTAGTAGACGAGCGTGATCTCGTCGGCGGTGACCCCGACGTCAGTGGCGCCACCGTTGTCACCGGTGAAGGGCGCGAAACACTCGGGGGCGAAGAAATCGGGAACGGCCACCCTGCCGACGCTGGTGTCGCAACGTGTTCCCCAATCGATCTGGTCGACCACGCCCTGTTCCTGCGCTTGCGAGAACGACAGGGGGAACGTGATCTCGCCGCTCGGCGTCGTATCGTCGGGCGCCGTGCTGGTGGTCGCACCGTCGCCGATCGTCGTGGTGGGCGCGATCGTGGTCGCGACGGCTTCGTCGTCGCTGTCACCGCCACCGGTGGTGCTGATGACGACGATGCCGACGATGATCACGGCGAGGACCGCGAGAATCGGCCCCCAACGCTTCAACGCCCGGTTGCTCGGTGCGCCGCTGTCGCCTGCCTGTGCTGGTTGCATGCCTAGCCCCCTGATGGTGTGGTGATGGTGTTGGTGGTGGTGGTGTTGCCGGATCGAGACCGCGCTGCGGCGTCGGTACCGAGGTAACTCTCGACGACGTCGGGGTGCGCCAACACGTCGGCGGGCAACCCGGTCGCGATGATGCGGCCCTGGTCGAGGGCGATCAGCCGATCGGAGATCGACGAGATCAGCGGCATGTCGTGCTCGATCACGAGCAGCGCGGCCCCCATCTCGTCGCGGAGTCGGAGCAGCAGCGGCGAGAGCGCCTCGACCTCGCGCTGGGCGATGCCACTCGACGGCTCGTCGAGCAGGATCACGGTTGGGCGGTGCGCGACTTGGCACGCAAGATCGACAACGCGGCGAGTGCCGGTGGACAACTCGCGGATGAACGACCGCTCGTACTGGCCGAGCTGCATCAGTTCGATCAACTCGTGCACGCGCAACCGGGTGCGCTCCTCGTCGTCGTAGACCATCGGGAGGCGCAACGCCGCGGCCAACACACTTCGGTGTTCGATCGCTCGTTCGAGCGCGACCGCGAGGGTCTCGGCCACCGTCATGTCGGGGAACAGGCGCGCATCCTGGAAGCTTCGGCCGAGGCCGGCGTGGGCGCGGCGGGCTGCGTCGCGATCGGTGACGTCGACGCCGCCCAGCTCGACCGTCCCACTGATGGCCGGGGTGAACCCGCTGATCAGATCGAAGAGGGTGGTCTTGCCTGCACCGTTCGGACCGATCAGGCCAAGGATCTCCTGCGGCGCGGCCGACAGTGTTACGTCATCGACCGCGCGGATGCCGCCGAACGAGCACGACATCGAGGTCACCGCGAGCGCCGGCGGCAGCGACGGGTCGGCCACCGGCGCGACGCGGCGAGCCGACGGGTCGC
>JBMOFX010000126.1:0-7890 GCA_049318665.1 Ilumatobacteraceae bacterium
ATCGTCACCTCGTTCGAGCTGCCCGAGCGGCAGTACCTGCACGTGGCAGGCACGGCGGGAGCGCTGGCCGTCGAGCGTCCGTTCACGCCAGGCCCGGACGACACGAGCTTCACGATCACCCGTGCCAACGGTTCGGTCGAGACGCACGAGACGGCTGGCGCCAACTGCTACGAAGCCATGATCGATGCGTTCGCGGACGCAGTTCGCGGCCGTGCAGCGTGGCCCCGCCCGACGAGCGAGGTGCTGGCGGTCACCGGCCTCTGCGAGATGATCTCCGCAGCCGCATCGACCGACCGAGGACCGACCCCATGAGCAACCACGAAGCACGCATCGAGGTGGCGCCGGATGTCGAGCTGCGGCTGCTCTGTAGCAACTTGGACGGCGATGCCGTGCCGTTCCTGCTGGTGCACGGGCTCGCGTCGAACGCTCGCATGTGGGATGGCGTGGCCGAGGTGCTTGCGGCAGCGGGCCACCCCGTCGTTGCGGTCGACCAGCGGGGCCACGGCAGGTCGAGCAAGCCCGACGAGGGCTACGACTTCACGACGATCGTGTCCGACCTCGTCGCGCTCATCGCTGCGCTCGGCTGGGAGCGGCCCGTCGTGGCGGGCCAGTCGTGGGGCGGCAACGTCGTCATCGAACTCGCCGCCACCCATCCGCACGTGCTGTCGGCGGTGGCCGCGGTCGACGGCGGCTTCATCGATCTCGGCAGCCGCTTCGCGACGTGGGAGGAGTGCAGCCAGGTGCTCGCGCCGCCGCGTCTCGTCGGCACACCGCTCGCCACCGTCGAGGGCTGGATGCGGCGCGCCAACCCCGACTGGCCGGAGAGCGGCATCGAGGGCTCACTGGGCAACTTCGAGGTGCTTCCCGATGGCACGATCGCCCCGTGGCTCACGTTCGACCGCCACATGATGATTCTCGAGGCGCTCTACTCGCACCGGCCCTCGACCCGCTTCCCGCACGTCACCGTTCCGGCGCTGATGATCCCGGCTGACACGGGCGATGTGGCGTGGACGCACGACAAGCAGGACGCCGTGGCTGCAGCAGTCGCCGCGCTCCCGAACGGCAGGGCCCGCTGGTTCTCGCCGGCCCATCACGACATTCACGCACAGCACCCCGTCGAGTTGGCCAACGTGCTGCTCGACCTGGCCCGGGAGGCCACGAACGCATGACCCGCCTGTTGACGATCATGGGCAGCGGCGAGACCGCTCCGACGATGGTGAAGCCCCACCGCGCAGTGTTCGAGCAGCTCGAGACCGGGGCGGGCGGCAGCGAGGTACCCGCCGTGTTCCTCGACACCCCGTTCGGTTTCCAAGAGAACGCTGATGAGCTGTCGTCGAAGACAGTCGACTACTTCCGCGTCAGCCTCAACCGTTCGGTCGGAGTTGCCGGCCTGCAGCGCGTCGAGACGGCATCGACCATCGAGCGCGAGGCTGCGTTCACGCGCATCCGCCAGGCGCAGTTCGTGTTCGCCGGGCCCGGCAGCCCCACGTACGCGTTGCGTCAGTGGGCCGGCACGCCGATCCCCGACCTGCTCGCCGACAAGCTCCGCACGGGCGGTGCGGTCACGTTCTCGAGCGCGGCTGCGCTCACCCTGGGCCTCGCCACCGTGCCGGTCTATGAGGTGTACAAGTCGGGCGACGACCCCTACTGGCTCGACGGCCTCGACGTGCTGTCGGCGATCGGCCTGCCGGTCGCAGTCATCCCGCACTACAACAATGCCGAGGGCGGGCACCACGACACCCGCTTCTGCTACATGGGCGAGCGCCGGCTCCGCATCCTCGAGACACTGCTGCCCGCCGGGGCGTTCGTGCTCGGGCTCGACGAGCACACCGGCGTCATGCTCGATCTCGACGCCGACACGGCCTCGGTCGTCGGCCTCGGCGTTCTCACCGTCCGCCGTGATGGGGTGTCGATGGAGATCCCCACCGGCGAGGTGGTGTCGATCGACGTGCTCCGCAACGGCCCGACCGATGGCATGCGCCGGAGTGTGGCATCGGCCGACGCGGCAGCGGCCCCGGTCGTCGAAGCAGCACCGGTTGCCAAGGCATCGCTGGCCAGCGATACCGCGCGCCTCGGCGCCGAGTTCGACGCTGCACTTGCACGGCGCGATGCGGCCGCCGCAGCCACCGCTGCGCTCGACCTCGACGAGGCGATCGTGGGCTGGTCGACCGACACGCTGCAGAGCGACGAGACCGATCGGGCACGTGCACTGCTGCGGTCGATGATCGTGCGGCTGGGCGACGCAGCGGTGGGCGGCCTGGCCGACCCCCGCACGGTGCTCGGCCCGGTGGTCGACGTCGCGCTCGCGGCGCGCATCGAGGTGCGCGCGGCGAAGCGCTACGACCTGTCGGACCAGATCCGCGACGGTCTCGCCGCCGCCGGCATCGAGGTGCGCGACACGCCCGACGGCCAGGTTTGGGAACTCATCACACCCTGACCGGCGTGCGTCAGTGGCCGTGGGCGAGGCCCGCGACGTTGCGGCGGCCGCGCGTGCCCGTGATGGCGTAGACCACCAGGAACACCGATGACGCCATCAGGATGATGGTGGCGCCCGACGAGACATCGATGTAGTAACTGAGCAGCATCCCCGTGAACCCGCACACCGCCCCGATGCTCGGCGCAATCAAGAGCATGCGGGCGAACGAGTTCGTCAGCATGCGGGCGATGACGGCGGGCGTCACCAGCAGCGCGCTGATGAGCAGCACACCCATCACCTTCATGGTGAACAGGATGGTGACGGCGAGCATCAGCATCAGCAGCGCCTCCATGCGCGCCACGTTGATGCCCGACACCTCGGCGACCTCGGCGTCGAAGGTGGCGAACAGCAACTTGCGGTAGCAGGTCCAGATCACCGCGACGGCCAGCAGACCGGCGAATGCGACGGCGACCACATCACCGGCGCTGACGCCGAGGATCGACCCGAACAGCACGGCGTCGATCGACTTCTTCGCCTGCCCGAACCGGTTGGAGAGCGCGATGCCGATCGCGAACGAGGCGGTGGTGATGACGCCGATCGCGGCGTCGGAGCCGATCTTGCCGCGGCGTGCCACCCGGGCGATCATGAGCGCCGAGAGCAGGCCCCACAGGCCGGCGCCGAGGTAGAAGTTCACCGAGAGCACGGCACTGGCCGCGGCGCCGCCGAAGATCGAGTGCGACAGACCGTGGCCGATGTAGCTCAGCTGGCGGAGCACGACGTAGCAGCCGATCAACCCGCAGATCGCACCCGCCATGGTGGCCACGAGCAGGCCGTTGCGGAAGAAGGCAAGGCCGAACGGTTCGAAGACGCTGGCGATCATGCGGTCTCCAGCCGACCGTCGGTGACCATGAGCATGCCCCCGTGCTCGAGGACCTCCATCGGTGCGCCGTAGGTGCGCTCGAGCACATCGGGGGTGAGCACCTCGCGCGGCGTGCCGATGGCGATGAGTTCTCGGTTGACGCAGGCGATGCGCGGCAGGTGGGCGGCGAGGCCATTGATGTCGTGCGTGGTGAGGATGACCGCCATGCCGTCGCGATGGAGGTCGGTGAGCAAGTGGACCACCTCGTGGCGGGTGCGCACATCGACCCCGGAGGTCGGCTCGTCGAGCACGAGCAGATCGGGCTTGCGATGCAGCGCTCGCGCAAGGAACACGCGCTGTTGCTGTCCGCCCGAGAGCTCGCGGATGTGTCGATGCTCGAGGCCGCCGAGGCCGAGCTGCTCGAGCGTGACCGCCACCTCGCGGCGCTCGGTTGCCGTCGACCAGGGCCGTCGCCACGACGGCGTGCCCGCCATGAGCACGACCTCGCCGACGGTGATGGGGAAGTTCCAGTTCACCGTTTCGACCTGGGGGACGTACGCGATGCGGATGCCGGGTTGCCGATGCACCTTGCCCTCACTGGGCTGCAGGCTGCCGAGCACGACGCGCAGCATGGTGGTTTTGCCTGAACCGGACGGCCCGATGATGCCGAGGAACGAGCCGGGCTCGATGCCGACATGGACGTGGTGAAGGACCGTCGGCCCGCCGTACGAGTGGGACACGCCGTCGAGCTCGACGAGCGCCGTGCGTTCGCCGCTCGCGTCGCTCGATCCGCTCACTGCGGGTAGTCGGCCTTGTCGGTAGTGACGTCGGTGACGTCGAGTGCCGTGAGCACCGAGGCGTCGCCGCCCAGCGCCTCGACCATCGTGACGTAGTCGAACCGCATGAGCCCGAGGAACGAGTGCTCGGGGTCGCCGGGCTCACCGGGGAGGTCGTCGTCGCGCAGCACGTCGACATACTGCACGCCCGCCTCCTTGCCGATGGTCTCGAGCACCGAGCTGGGGAACACCTCCGAGCCGAAGATTGCCTTCACCCCCGACTCCTTCACCTGCGTAATGAGGTCGGCGACCTCGCGGGGCGTGGGCTCGTCGAAGCTCGACGGCTGGATGGCGCCGATGACGGTCCAGCCGTAGGTGCGAGCGAAGTAGGCGTAGGCGTCGTGGTAGGTGAGCAGTTGACGCTGGTCGGCGGCGAGCGTGTCGGTGGCCGCACGGACTGCAGCGTCGAGCTCGTCGAGCTTCACGACGTAGGCGGCAGCGTTCGCTTCATACGTGGCTGCGTTGGCCGGGTCCATGCGGACGAGCACGTCGCGGGCCAGTTCCGTGTACTGCTTGGCGAGGGTGGGGTCGGTCCAGAGGTGCGGGTTCGGCTTGCCGCCCTCCTTCGGGAACGAGAAGTCGTAGATGTACTGGTCGACGGGGAGGATCGCGGTGCCGAGCTCGCAGAGCGCACCGCCTTCCGGCTGGTTCGACTCGGCGAGGTCCTTGGTGGGCTCTTCGAGGATGAGGCCGTTGGCGAAGACGATGTTCGACTTGGCGAGCACCGTGGCCACGCTGGGCGGCGGCTCGAAGGTATGCGAGTTGGTGCCCTCCGGCACGAGGCCGGTGACGTCGGCCGCGTCACCGACGACGTTCGCGAGGATTGAAGTGATGGGCGCCACGGTGGAGGCGATGCTCAGGCGGCCGTCGGTGATGGGCGTGCCAGCGAAGCAAGCGTCCTTCGCAATGGCCTGGACGTCAGTCTCGGGCGCGTCGGCGGTGCTGCTGTCGGATGAGCACGCAGCCCCCAGCAATGCCAGCGGCAGCAGCATGACGCCGGTGCGGGTGATGGTGCGGGTGATGGTGCGGGTGATGGTGCGAGTCACGTGACGACGTTACTGCGAGCAGATTGCAACAAGTGCGAGGCCTGGCGATTCTTCTGGTGACGTTCGCCCTACGTCGCCTCTGCGGCGGCTGTCGTAGGGTGGCGCAATGCCGAAACCCGATGTCATCGAGTTGACGCTCGATGCGATTCGAGAGCACGGGGGTCGGGTCACCGATCAGCGTCGGGCCATCTTGCGCGTGCTGTTCGAGGGCTCTGATCACGTGACGGCAGACGACCTCGCCGTGCGGGTGAAGGCGCAGCTGCCCGATGTGCACATCACCACCGTGTACCGGTTCCTCGACACCCTCGCCGAGATGGGCCTCGTCACGCACGTCCACCTCGGCCACGGGCCCGCGGTGTATCACCTGAGCGCGCACCGCCACGCACACGTGGTGTGCGAGCGGTGCGGTGAGATCGGCGTCATCTCCGACGCCGTGCTGCAGGCCTGGTCGGACCAGCTCGAGCCGAGCACCGGCTTCCGCCTCGTCGACCAGCACTTCGCCTTCGCCGGGCTTTGCCGGAGTTGTTCCGCCACGGCGTGATGATTTCATCACACTGTCGCCGCGTTCGTGGCGCCTACGACGCGGGCTTCCAGTGGGGGTCGCGGCCGGTTGCGGCAATGAGGCGTTCTTGGGCGTTTGCGTTGTCGGCGACCGGCACGGCGGGCGCGTAGTGGCCGCTGGCGACGAGCATGTCGGCGATTGCGGTGAGTGCCGGGGCCATCTCGGCAGCCACCTGTTCGTCGACAATCCGTTCGATCGGCCAGTCGAGTGCTGCAGCGGTTGCGACGTCCCAGGCATGGACGACGACGTCGCCGGTGACGAACTGGTCGATCCCGCGATCCACGCGGTGTCGACCGGCCGGACCGAGGTCGATCTCGCGTCCAGCGACGTCGGGGTCATCGAGGGCCGCTTGGATCGCCGCGCGCAGTTCCTCCCACACGACGAGAGGATCATCGCCTGCGGATGCTCTCCCGGTCAGGTCGAGACCTCCCTTGCCGAACAGCGCAGGTACCCATGCGTTGAGGTGCCTGATCGGGTCGATGGTGGTCCATCCCGTGCAGCACGCAGGGTTCGACCACGCGCTATCGGGGACGGCGGCGATGATCTCGCTGAACCGGCCAGCCGCACGCCGAAACCGGTCAGCTTCGGTTTCGCCCGCGACTCGTCGATCGGTGTGTTGGTCGCTCACGTCAGTTCCTCGCTTTCGATGCTGGCAAGTTCTCGATCAGGTCACAGCAGGCCGTGCCAAACACTACGCGCGCTGCGCAGACGCTCAGGTTTCGATGAGAGTCGTCGACAGTCCGGCCAGATTGTTGCCACTTCTGCCGACGACGTAGGCGTCGACGTGGATCGTGCCGACGCGATACACGCGAATGTCGGTGAGGTGCTGCTGCAGCACCTTCACGAGTCGCTGGAACTTCTTGACCGTCATCGCCTGTTGGCGATCGTGCCACGGCTGGGGGTACGCCACATTGCGGAAGAACGTGCGCAGGTCGACCACTTCCACGGTGGTGTCTGGCGCGTGTGCGGTGAGCTTGAGCAGCCGGGCCGTCGTGAGACGCTGCTTCGCGGCGTTTGTCCACGTGAATGCCGTGAACGGATAGTCGGACTCGCTTGGCATGAGCAGCCCGCTGCTCGCGTTGGTCAGGATCGTGTTGATCGCCGTGCACGTACCCGTCCTCGAAGGTTCCGCCGAGGCCTGGGAAGCGACGCCTTGCGCGGCAAGAAGCATGGCGATCGAGGCGATCACAAGATGTGCGATGACGCGTGGTCGGCGGGCGCCGACGGTCGGGGTGGCTTGTGGGAAATGCATACCCCTCAGAGAACGACGAGAACCCTGGTTCGGAAATCACCGGTCGAGTTTTCCTCCAGATCCCTCGACACCCGATGCCGCCCGCTGCCGTCGATTCAGTGGGGTCGATCGATGATCTCGATTGGCGCGCTACGGATGGAGGCGTTCGATCGGTTGGCCGGTGATCGCGGCGATGAGGTCGAAGTCCTTGTCGTCGTGCAGCACGGTGAGTCGGGAGAGTTCGGCGGTCGCTGCGATGAGGAGGTCGGGGATCGAGGGGGCGCGGTGTTGGCCACGGTCGGCGAGCAGTCGTTGGACTTCGATCGCTCGAGCTTCGATCGCGGGTGTGAGGTTCTCGACGGGCATCGATGACACGGGCGGTTCGCCGAGGGTGTTGCGATGATCGGCGCCATTGCGTGTGGAGAAGCCGATCTCGAGCAGCGTGACGGTCGAGATGCTGACCAGGCCGCGATGGATGCGGGAGAGCCACACGTCGTCGGCGTCGTAGAGGTGGGTGAGCGCGGACTTGTCGATGAGCCAGGTGGTCACCGCCATGCGGCCGCCATCACCTCAGGGTTCGCCAAGTCGGCGGTGCGTTCGGTGAACCGGCTCAACTGATCGCGGGTGAGCGCGGGTCCCTGCTGGTCGGCGAGGAGTCGACGGAGATACTCGGCGCGCGTCTGGCCAGCTGATCGTGCATTCGCGTCAAGGGCTTCTACGACGTCGTCGGGTACGTCACGGATGAGGATATCAGGCACGACCTGGATGATATCAAGGACTCTTCGGCGCGCGGCCGAGGGCTCCGGTCGCGTCGAGGACGGCTGGTACCTTCGCCGCATGGGGCAGTACGAGGCAACGTTCGAGTCGTTGCGCGAGCGGCCGCTGCCGACCTGGTTCGACGACGCGAAGTTCGGCATCTTCGTGCACTGGTATCCGTCGT
>JBMOFX010000127.1:0-7877 GCA_049318665.1 Ilumatobacteraceae bacterium
CGGGGTCGATGAAGGTGCGCAGGTGCGTGGTGTGGCCGAACGGGGGCACACCCCCGATCGGGAAGCCGGTCGCCTCGCGGACTCGATCGGCGTCGACTCGTGAGCATCGAGCACCACCGGCCGCGGCTGCGAGCTTGCGCTCGTCGAGTTGATTCGCGCCGCTTACGTACGCGAGCACGACCTCGTCATCGACGGCGAAGATCAGGCTCTTCACGATCTGACCGACCTCCACGCCGATCGCTTCGGCGGCGTCCTGGGCGGTCTTCGTCCCAGCGGGGAACCGGCGCGGCACGATCGTGAGCCCGCGCTCGGCGCCGGCGGCGATCACACGGACGACGTTCGGATGGAGGTCATCGCTCATGATGCGGCGACTGTAGCGAGGCACGGGTTGCGAAGCCCGGACGTCCACCTCTAGCCTCGCTGGCGAAGGGGAGTATCCCTCGGCACTGTGTTCGTCAACACGGCTACCCCATGGTGGCTCGGGCACAGTGGCTTGCCTTGGCGAGCGGGAGAGACCTTCGGTATCGCATTTGACGACCGAAGGACCACCGCCACATGGCGAACGCCACCGCCAGTTCCGCAACACCCTCGCAGCCGCACCGCTTCGAAGCCAGCGCGCTCGCCGCGCAGCTCGACGTCGACGTGGCGCTCGGCCTCCTCCCCGCCGAGGTCGAGCGCCGCGTCGCCGAACACGGTCGCAACGAACTGGCTCCCGCACAGCGCTCCCCCGCTTGGCGTCGCGTCCTCGCACAGTTCAGCGACCTGCTGATCCTGATCCTGCTCGGCGCGGCGGTCGTGGCGTTCTTCGTCTCCGGTGAGCTGAAGACGCCGGTGGTCGTGTTGATCGTGGTGCTCGTCAATGCCGTCATCGGCTTCGTCCAAGAGAACCGCGCCGAGGCATCGCTCGACGCGCTGAAGAAGATGCTCGTCGTCCAAACCAGGGTCCGGCGAGGCGGCACGATGTTGAACCTGCCCGCGTCCGACCTGGTGCCCGGCGACATCGTCGCCATCGAGGCCGGCGACCGTGTGCCCGCCGATGGGCGGCTCTTGTTCGCCAGCAACCTCGAGATCGAAGAGGCTGCCCTCACCGGCGAAGGTCAGCCGGTCACCAAGACGATCGACACGATCGATCGCGATTCGGTGCCACTCGGCGACCGCCGGAACATGGCCTTCATGAACACGACGGTCACTCGCGGACGCGGCGAACTGCTCGTCACGTCAACCGGGATGCACACTGAGATCGGTCGCATCGCCGGCCTGCTCCGTGCGACCGAAACGGAAAAGACCCCCCTCCAGAAGCAACTCGATGGCCTGGCCCACAGCCTGGCGATCCTCGCCGGCGTGATCGTGGCGCTCGTCTTTCTGATCGGCCTCGCCCGCGGCGAAAGCATCGAAGATCTCCTGCTCACGGCGGTCGCGCTCGCCGTCGCATCGATCCCTGAAGGTCTCCCGGCAGTGACTGCGGTGACGCTCGCGATCGGCGTATCGAAGATGGCCAAGCACAACGCGATCGTGAAGCGTCTCGCATCGGTCGAGACGCTCGGTTGCACCAGCGTGATCTGCAGCGACAAGACCGGCACGCTCACGCTCAACCAGATGACCGCTGTCGATCTCGTGACGCAATTGCAGTCGCATCCGGTCAGCGGCGACGGGTACGCGCCAACCGGGACGATCGACGCACTGCCGACCGACGAGCCGCTCGCGAGGGACGCAGCGCTGCTGCCCATGGCCCTCTGCAGCGATGCCGTGGTCCACCCCGGCGACGACGGATGGGAGGTGGTCGGTGATCCGACCGAAGCGGCGTTGGTCGTCCTCGCCGCCAAGGGTGGGCTCGACGTTACGCAGTTGCGCGAGCGGCACCCGCGCCTCGCCGAGGTGCCGTTCGACTCGGCCAACAAATTCATGGCCACCGTCCATGAGGTCCCGTCGGCGAGCGGGCGGTCGACCATCACGATGTTCGTGAAGGGTGCGCCGGACGTGCTCCTCGCGCGATCCACGCAGGTGATCGGGCCCGACGCACACGCCGTCCCCGTCGAACAACACATCGAGACCTTGCGCGCGCACAACGAACGTCTGGCCAACCAGGGTTTGCGGGTGTTGGCCGTCGCGCAGCGCCAGTTCACTCCCGACGACTGGAGCGAGTTCGTTGCAAGCGGTGAAGACCCCGAGCGGCTCGTCGGCGAACTCACCCTGCTGGCGCTCGCTGGCATCGTCGATCCGCCCCGCCCGGAGGCACGCACTGCGATCGCCGAAGCTCACGGCGCAGGCATCGCCGTGAAGATGATCACCGGCGACCACGGCGCCACAGCCAAGGCCATCGGTGGCGAACTCGGCCTCCGTGGAACTGCCGTCACCGGGGCGGACCTCGACCAGATGTCGGACGACGAGCTCGCCGAGCGGATCGACAGCATCGCGGTGTTCGCCCGCGTGGCGCCGGAGCACAAGATCCGTCTGGTCGACGCGCTCCAACGCAAGGGCAACGTCGTCGCGATGACGGGTGACGGCGTGAACGACGCGCCGGCGCTCAAGAAGGCCGACATGGGCATCGCGATGGGCATCACCGGAACGGAGGTCACCAAAGAGGCGGCCACCATGGTGCTCACCGACGACAACTTCGCCACCATCGTCGAGGCCGTCGGCCGTGGTCGCACCATCTACGACAACATCGTCAAGTTCGTGCGCTTCCAGTTGAGCACCACGCTCGGGTTCGCGTCCCTGTTCCTCCTCGCGGCGATCTTCGGCATCGCTGGCGGGAAGCCGTTCACGGCGATTGCGATCCTCTGGGTCAACATCATCATGGACGGCCCGCCGGCGATGGCCCTCGGCCTCGACCGCGGCGGCGACGACCTGATGCGCCGCCGTCCTCGACCGATCGACGAGAAGATTCTCACCCCCACGCGATGGACTGCCGTGATCATGGCGGCCACGGTGATGGCGATCGGCACGCTGGCGGTGCTCGTGCTCGCTCCGGGCCCGGAGGCGAAGGCCGGTATCGCCACGGTGGCCGGCACCATGGCCTTCAACACGTTCGTGGTGTTCCAGTTCTTCAACATCCTCAACGCCCGCAGCGACACCCAGACCGTGTTCGGTCGGACGACGCTCACCAACCGGGCGTTGTGGATCTCGCTCGCCGCGGTGTTGCTGCTCCAAGTGGGCGTCACCCACGTCGGCCCGATGCAGCGCCTGTTCGACACAACCTCGCTGACGCTCAGCCAATGGCTCGTCTGCATCGCCGTCGCCTCCAGCGTGCTGTGGCTGGAGGAGCTCAGAAAGATCATCACCCGCCGCTCAGCCCGTATGGAGGTTTCCTCATGAAGTGCCCGATCGACACCAACATCGACCTCGTCATGACCGACCGTCAAGGCATCGAGATCGACTACTGCCCCAGCTGCCGCGGTGTGTGGCTCGACCGAGGTGAGCTCGACAAGATCATCGAGCGAGCCGCACCCGTCGCACCCGTCGCACCCGTCGCGCCCGCTGCGCCAGCCGCACCCGTCGCGCCCGCAGCGCAGCCACGTCGGTACGACGACGACGACTCCGACGGTTACCAACGTCCCGGCTACCCCAAGAAGAAGAAGTCACTGCTCGGCGAGCTCTTCGACTTCTGATCGACCACCACTACCACCACCTCGCAACGAAAGGACCACCATGTTCGCCAACACCATGAAGACCGGCGTGCTCCTCGCCGGGCTCGGCGGCCTGATCGTCGCCGTCGTAGGCATCCTCGGCGGCGGCAGCGCCGGCGCTCTCATCATCGGCCTCCTCCTCGCATTCGTGATGGTCGGAGGCTCCTACTGGTTCAGCTCGTCGCTCGCGCTGCGTTCGGCACGAGCGCAAGTGATCTCGCGTGATGACCACCCCGAGTTCTTCGACATGGTCGCTCGACTTGCGCAGCGGGCCAACCTCCCGATGCCGCGGGTGGCGATCTCGCCCAGCGACCAACCCAACGCCTTCGCCACGGGACGCGGTCCAAAGGACGCCGTCGTCTGTGCGACCACCGGGCTGCTCACGTCGATGCCGCCGGCAGAGGTTGAAGCGGTGATGGCCCACGAGCTGATGCACGTGAAGCACCGCGACATCCTCATCGGGTCGGTCGCCGCGGCGATCGCCACTGCGATCAGCTACATCGCGCAGATGGCGATGTTCGCCTCGATGTTCGGGGGTGGCAACAGCGACGACGAGGACCGGCCGAACCCGATCGCGATGCTGGCCATGGCGATCCTCGCGCCTCTCGCAGCCGGCCTCATCCAGATGGCGGTCTCGCGGTCACGCGAGTACGAAGCCGACCGTGGCGCAGCCGAACTGCTCGGCAGCGGCCACAGCCTCGCCAACGCACTCGAGCGTATCGAAGTGCTCGCTGTCCGCAGTCCGATGGCTGTCTCGCCGGCGCAGGCGTCCGCCTACATCCACAACCCGCTCGCCGAGGCGCACGGCGGCCGGCAGGGCGCGAACATGGCCCGCCTGTTCTCCACCCACCCGGCCACGTCCGAGCGGATCCGGCGGCTGCGCGAGATGTCGCCGAGCAGCGCAGCCCAGCTCGGGTAAGGGCCGCTCTACAACGCGAACAGGTCGTCGAGCGAGCTGCGACCGGCGGTCGCTGGCTCGTCGGCGACTTCGGCCGGCGTGTAGGCCGCGTAGCCCTCACGCTCGAGCTCATCGGCCAGCTCGGGGCCGCCGCTCGCGACGATGCGTCCCTTGACGAGGATGTGGATCACGTCGGCGCGCAGGGCCTCGAGCAGCCGGTTGTAGTGCGTGATCACGAGCGCACCCATCTGCGTCTCGTTGGTGAGCGCTTCGACGCGGCGCGCACAGTCGCGCAGCGCGTCGATGTCGAGCCCGGAGTCGAGTTCGTCGAGAATCGCGATGCGCGGCTGGAGCACCGCGAGCTGCAGGGTCTCGTTGCGCTTCTTCTCGCCGCCCGACAGGTCGACGTTGAGTGAGCGGTGCAGCAACTCGGGCGCGAATCCGATGCGGGCCGCCTCCGCTTCGAGCAGCTCCTCGAGTCCGTCGGTCGAACGGCCTCGGGCGAGCAGCGCCTGCTCCATCACGTGGTCGAGTCCGACGCCGGGCACTTCGCTCGGGTACTGCATCACCAGATGCAGCCCCGCCCGTGCACGCTCCCACGCGGGCAGCGCGAGCAGGTCGACACCGTCGAGGGTCGCGGTGCCACCGAGCACTTCGTAGCCCGGCTTGCCCATCAGCACCGATGACAGCGTGCTCTTGCCAGCGCCGTTCGGACCCATCACCACGTGCACCTCGCCGCTCGAGACGGTGAGATCGATCCCGTGCAGGATCTGCTTGCCCACGACGGATGCCTCGAGGCCGCGGATCTCCAAGGTGCTCATCAGGCGGTTGCTCCGTTCGGGCTGTGGTCGGGGTGAGCTTCGATGTCGACGACGATGTCGCCATCGACGACCCGCGCGACGAACACGGGCACGGGTTGGGTGGCGGGCAGGGTCTGGGGCTCACCGGTCAGCAGGCTGAACGCGCTGCCGTGCTTCCAACACTCGATCTCGCGTTCCTCGCAGAACACCTCGCCCTCGCTGAGCGAGATGTTCGCGTGGCTACACGTGTCGCCGATTGCGTAGAGGTCGTCACCGATGCGCACCACTGCAACGGCAACACCGCCGACGTCGAACCGAGCAGCAGTGTTGGTGGGCAGATCGTCGAAGCGCCCAACGACCACGCCGCTCACGACGTCCTCCGCTGCAGCTTCTCGCTCACCTGTTCACGGAGTTGTGCGGCGAGGTGCCCGACGGGCAACTGCTCGAGTACTTCGTCGAAGAAGCCGAGGACAACGAGACGCTCGGCGATCTCGGGGCGGATGCCGCGACTCTCGAGATAGAAGCGCTGCTCTTCGTCGATCGGGCCAATGGTGCTCGCGTGACTGCACTTCACGTCGTTGGTCTCGATGTCGAGGTTGGGCACGCTCTCGGCCCACGCACCCGAGCTGAGCGTGAGGTTGCGGTTGGTCTGGAACGCCACCGAACCCTTCGCGTTCTCGCGAATCTTGATGAGACCCGTGTAGACGCTCTTCGCCTCGTCTTGCACTGCACCCTTGAAGAGCAGATCGCTGTACGTCTTCGGTGCCGCGTGGTCTTGCAGGGTGCGGAAGTCGTGCATCTGGTGGCCGTCGGCGTAGTACAGCGCGATCTGACGCGTCGTCGCGCCCTGCCCGGTAACGCGAGCCTCGGTGCGCACTCGGGCGTAGTCGCCGCCGAGCGCCACGGTGGCCAGCAGCGTGGTGGAATCGCGCTCACCGATCGACCGCTGATGGCCGAGGTGCCAGGTCCGGTCGCCGAGCAAGTTGACGCCGAGGTAGCGGACACGAGCGGCCTGCGCGGCGTTGACCTCGAGTCGCGGAACGCACAGCGCTTGCACACCGTCCGGAGAGAGGAACTGCTCGACGACGGTGAGCTCACTGTCGGCCGCCGCGTCGATGATGAGACGGGGGAAGCAGGCCACGCCATCGGCATCGAGCCGGTGCGTGACCACCACGGGGGTTGACGCAGTGGACCCTGCTCGGACGCTGATGACCACAGCGTCCATGAACGCGGTGTTGAGCTCGTGGAAGAGGTCGATCGCCTCGCCGCCGTCGAACGAGTCACCCAACTCAGCGCCGGCGACAACACTCACGCCCGCTGGCGCATCCACCGTGGTGGTTGCCCGACCGGGAGCGAACTGGTCGAGGTCGAGCTCGGCGATGCGGCTGTAGCGCCACACCTCCTCATCGGGTGACGGGAACGGCAACCCGGCGGCGCGCTCGGCGGCGGCGATTCGGGTGCGGAGGTCGGCGGTCGCAGCGGCGCGGACCGCCTCGGGGGAGAACGCAGGCACGGCGGAATTCTACTACCGGGATAGGAGAAATTCGCCAGTCCCGGCGGGCGTCAGCGCTTGCGCCGAAAGCGTCCGAACAGCCCCTTCGACCGCTGGTCGCGGGCCTGCTCGGCCTGCACCTCGGCCAGGATGCCCGGGCCCACCGAGTTGAGGAAGTCCTCTGCCTCGTCGAGCAATGCAGCGGCCGATCCGTCGTCGAGGCCAGGCGGCGCGTCGGGCGTCGGGGGCGGCACGACCGTGCCGTACGTCCACCCGGCATCCATCCTCCGCTCGTACTTCGCACAATCGGCCGGGCAACGCCACGGGGCGTCGGGCGCGAGATCGAGGTTGCACTTGCGCACCGTCTCGCCGTTCCCGTACGTCCGGCTCTCGTAGTGCTTGCACTCCTGGCGCATGCTCATCGCGACAGTCTTTCAGAGTCCGAGCGCTACCGCCCGCGCGACCACGCCGTCGCGCTCCGCGCCGATCGTCGTCGAATCGCCGTGACCGGTGTGCACGATCGTGTGATCGGGCAGCGCAAGCAGCACGTCGCGGATCGAACGCAGGATCGTCGGCTCATCGCTGAAGCTCCGCCCCGTCGCCCCCGGTCCCCCGCAGAACAGGGTGTCGCCACTGAACACGACGCCGGTGACCGCGTCGTGGAAGCAGCAGCATCCGGGCGAATGACCGGGCGTGTGCAGCACGGCCAATTCGTGCCCGCCGACGCCGATGACAGCGCCCGGCTCGATGTCGGCATCGGGGGAGGCCGACGGCCACACCACCTCCCAGAGCATGCGGTCGTCGGGGTGCAACAGAATCGGCGCGTCGACCGCATCGCGCAGCGGCACCGCCGCGTTGATGTGGTCGTTGTGGCCGTGGGTGAGGACGATCGCTCGCACCCGACGACCATTGACGGCCTGCACGATCGCGGCAGCGTCGTGGGCAGCATCGAACACGATCACCTCGCGGTCGTCACCCACCAGCCAGATGTTGTTGGTGACCTGCCACTCGCCGCCATCGAGAGCGAAGATGCCATCCGTCGTGACCAGTTCGATCGACAT